>MFXS01000007.1:0-16019 GCA_001788925.1 Candidatus Peribacteria bacterium RIFCSPHIGHO2_01_FULL_55_13 | reverse complement strand
GCAGCATCGGGATGTTGCTTCATCCATTCCCGGGCAACGGCAACAGCCGGAATGATGTGGCCGAGGGTGCCGCCGCCGGCGAAGAGGAGGGTTGGGGCGTAGGGCGTAGGGCGTAGGGCGTTGGACATGGATGAACAAGGGAATACTAGAGCAGGCATTGCAGCCAGTAACGACCTTTGAATGACATTCCTATCCCCCTACTCCCAACGCCCTACGCCCAAATCCTATGTCATCAACCTCTGCCGCATCCCTCCGCGCCTTCGCACCACCTCGCTAATGCCGCTTTACATATCAGGCTGGTCTTCTGTCAGGGATGCAGCGAATGCGTGACGCTCATCACTCGATGCTCCTGTCGAAAGCCACTCTTCAGTTTTTTCTATCCACATCAACCTGAAAACTTCCAGCCTCAACCAGGCCATTCCTTTTTCTTCATCCATACCGACAATTCTCTCTGGAGAGTAACCAGATCCAAATTCCCGTTGCAAAGCTCGCACAGGCCCCCCTGATTTCAAAGCATAACGTTGTGCCATTTGATCTACCCTTGAGGCCATACCGGTACTATACACCTCTATGTCATCAGCCTCTGCAACATTCCACCTCTCCTTCTCGATCTCCTCGCAAGTGCAGCCTCCTCGGTCGAATACATCGAAATATTCAGCAGGATTCCCGTACCCATCAGTAGCGCCATCAAGGAAGATCCGCCGTAGCTGATGAAGGGGAGCGTGAGGCCGGTCAGCGGGAAGAGCGCCAGCGTGACGGCGATATTGAGAAGCGTCTGAAAGGCGATCCAGGTTGTGATGCCCGTGGCGACCATGAAGCCGAAGCGGTCCGGGGCGCAGCGCGCGATGTGGTAGCCGCGCCAGACGAAGATGCAGTACATACCGAGGATGATCATGAGCCGTAGGAAGCCGAGCTCTTCCGCCATCGCGGCGAAGATCATGTCGGCCTGTACTTCGGGCAGGTATCCGAATTTCTGGATCGATTTTCCGTAGCCGACCCCGAATGGTCCGCCGGAGCCCACGGCGATCAGCGCCTGCTTGATCTGAAACCCGATGGACTCTGCAATCGCCGGATCATCAGGATGGAGATAGGCGAGGAAGCGGTTGCGGACATATTCCTGCTGCAGGATCAGCGGCAGTCCGAGCACACCCGTGATCGAAGCACCAAGACCGACGTGGAAGATATTTCCCCCGGCGACGAAGAACATCGTGACGGCGATGGCGGAAAGGACAAGGAAGGAGCCGAGATCCGGCTGGATGGCGACAAGAAAAGTGGAGATGAGAAGCAGCGAAGCGAACGGGAGAAATCCTTCCTTCCACGTGGAGATTTCCTGCTCGCGCTTCTGGAGCCAAAGTGCCATATAGAAAATCATCGTGAGCTTCAAAAATTCCGAAGGTTGTAGCGAGAAAGGGCCGATTCTGAGCCAGCTGTGGGCCGTGCCGTACTCCGCGGCGATACCCGGGATGAAGACAATCACGAGGAGGATCAAGGTCAACCCGAAGAGTGGAAGCGCCAGCTTTTCCCATGCCCGGTAGGGAAATATGAGACAGAAGGCGCCCGCACCCATACTCAGAAGCACGTGGAAGAAGCTGCGCCACAGGTAAAAGGAATTGCTCGGGATGTCGCGCGTGCCCTGTGCTACCAGCCGTTCCGTGATCTGGTAACTCTCAAACACCGAGACGCTTGCGATCATGGCGAGCCCGAAGAGCGTGAGGACGACCGTGACACCAGCAAGAAGCAGATCGATGCGCTTGAACATGAGGCGTGAATTATGAATGCGGAACCTGTCCTGAGTCCATCGAAGGGTTCGGAATTCGGAATTGATTTTGTGGCTATTGTGTCATTCGAATTCCATTAAGGAACGCGCGTCGGTGTCTGCCCGCCATCGTGGGCAGCAATGCGCTGAGCTGATAGGCGGTCCGTTTCCATCCACGGGGCAGCCGGTCGAATCCCGGGAGAAGCTTTTCCATCTTCACTGCTGATTCGCCCAGGATCTCCATCCGCCGCAACGAAGATTCCAGTGTGATCTGATGGTGATGGAGCGCTCGGGCATCGGGCTCGAAGATGAGGGGGATGCCCGCATCGCGCAGCCGGGAACCCCATTCAATGTCTTCCCAGCCGTAGAGTGTCACATCTTCCCGAAAGGGGTATTTCTTGGCTATTTCTGTCGGCAGGCTGATGTGGCTTGTGTAGGTGAAACGGTGCTGCATCTCTTTGGGGATAGCCTTGTGCTCGTATCCTTTTAATAAGGGGTAGCCGAACTGCCAGCCGGATTCTTCGAGCCAGCGCATCACAGGGGTGATGCCGACAGAAGGGTCCCAGGTGGTGTAACCGAGGATGGCCATTTGCCATTGGCCATTTGCGATTTGCCATTTATGCGTTTGGAGATGTGTTTCGCAGGCGTGAGATTCCAGAAAAATATCGTCACCAATAAACAGAACGCAGGGGGCAGTTGCATGTTTGACGCCAACATTTCGAGCAATGCCTTGTTGTGACTTAGCAATTTCGATAAATCGCAAATCGCAAATGGCCAATGGCAAATCGTCCTTCTCAAATAATTGAGCAGTTGCCTCATCGTGCCCATCACTCACCACAATCACCTCCAGATCCTTGACGATTGTCTGCGTTGCAAGGTGATGCAAACAGCGCGCGAGGATCTCGGCGCGCTCGTGTGTGGGAATAATGATGGAAAGTTTGGCTTTCAAGTGGAAAGAGGAAAGTGGAAAGAGGAAAGTAGCTCCATATCTGTCTTGGTTCACTTTCCACTTTCCTCTTTCCACTTTCAACTCGTTCATGCGTATTCTCTATATCGATCTCGCATCGAATAAAGGATTGCTGGCTTTGGTTACGGAGAAATCCGTCACGGCCTCCGATCACGTTGATCAACGCATGGGGGATCAGGAGTTGATGCCTAGGGTTGAAGCTCTATTGCAAATTGCAAATTGCAAATGGGATGACCTCACACAGATCGCGTGTGTCATCGGGCCGGGGGGATTTATGAGTATCCGCGTGGGTGTGGCGTTGGCGAATACGCTGGCGGATCAGCTGGGGATTCCGGTGGCGGGGGTGCATTTGAGTGATGTGTACGCAGAACGAATGCAAAAAGGAAAAAGGAAAAAGCAGGATGTGGTTTGGTTACATTCCACAAAGAAGACGGAATTATTTGTGCGGGGGTTTGGGGATTATAAAAAACAATGGCCGGAGGCGACGCATGTGACGTTGGAGGATTTTTTGCAATCCATAAAGAAGCCGATGCAATGGATCGGGGAGTTGATTCCGGAACATCGCACTGCGATTGCGTCCGCAGCGGAGGTTCATGGTTCGACTGCACTCACCACAGGTGAACCTCCGTTGCTCTCTTTGGAGGAAATTCTTCCAAACTTCATGCAGCATCAAGAATTCAAACAACAAATCCTAGAGCCGTGGTATGGGAGGGGGTGGTGAGCCGAAAGACGCAGGTTTCCCTTCGGTTTACCTCGTTTCATCGCTATCCTCTGCTCGATGGCAGTCATTGAATTCCTCAACAAACTCCTCGGCGATCCCAATGAAAAGGAGCTCAAACGCATCCGGCCGGTCGTGCCGAAGGTGCGCGAGTGGCAGAAGAACTATCAGTCGCTTCAACTGGCTGATCTTCCAGGAAAAACCGAAGAATTCAAAAAGCGCATCGCTGCAGGAGAAACCGTCGATGATCTTCTGCCGGAAGCGTTCGGACTCGTGTGCCGCGCATGTGAACTCCTCAAAGGATCCACGACGAACATGGGCAAGCAAAGCTTCAGCTGGGATATGGTCCCGTTCGATGTTCAGATCATCGGCGGAGCGGCGCTCCATAAGGGCTGCATAGCGGAAATGAAGACCGGAGAAGGAAAAACGCTCGTGTGCACGCTGCCGGTCTATCTCAATGCTCTTTCTGACAAGGGCGTCCACGTCGTCACCGTGAACGATTACCTCGCGCGGCGCGACTCGGTGTGGATGGGGATGCTCTACAGAGCCCTCGGCCTCACGGTGGGAGTCATCATCCATGAAAAATCCACCGAAGAGCGACGCGACGCGTACGCATCGGACGTTACCTACGGCACGAACAACGAATTCGGGTTCGATTATCTCCGCGACAACATGGCGGTCACTCTTGCGCGTCAGGTGCAGCGTGGACTGCATTACGCGATCGTCGATGAAGTGGACTCCATTCTCATCGATGAAGCCCGCACGCCGCTCATCATTTCGCAGCCTGCCGGCGAATCCACGACAAAGTATCAGCAGTACGCATCCCTCGTGCAGGGACTTCAGGAGCCCGCGCATTTCACGCGTGACGAGAAGCAGCGCGTGGCGACACTCACGGAAGAAGGCGTAAAAAAAATGGAGGGACTGCTTGGTCTCGAGAACATCTACACGGAAAAAGGCTTCGAAGAGGTGCACCACATCGAGCAGGCGCTTCGCGCGCACGCGATCTACAAACGCGACGTCGATTACGTCATCAAGGACGGCGAGATTATCATCGTGGATGAGTTCACGGGCCGTCTGATGCCGGGACGGCGCTACAGCCACGGTCTCCATCAGGCCATCGAAGCCAAAGAAGGAGTGGAAGTGCAGCGCGAGAGCAGGACGCTTGCAACAATCACGTTCCAGAACTATTTCCGCCTCTACACGAAGCTCGCCGGAATGACGGGTACGGCAAAGACCGAGGAAGAGGAGTTCGAATCCATCTACCGGCTCCGAACCTTTGTCATTCCCACACACAGGCCCGTCACACGCGCCGACAGGACCGACGCCGTGTACCGCACGGTGGAAGCAAAGTTCCGCGCCGTCGCGAAAATCGCAAAGGAGAAATATGAAAAAGGCCAGCCGATCTTGATCGGTACGACTTCGATCGAAAAATCTGAGGCAATGAGTCTGCTCTTGGAGGAATTACATGTTCCCCATCAAGTACTCAACGCCAAGCAGCATGAGAAGGAGGCCGAAATCATCGCGGGCGCCGGACAAAAAGGCGCCATCACCATCGCCACGAACATGGCCGGACGCGGTACGGACATCAAGCTCGGGGAGGGGATTGCCGCACTCGGAGGTCTTGTTGTTCTCGGCACAGAGCGCCACGAAGCGCGTCGCATCGACAACCAGCTCCGTGGACGCAGCGGACGCCAGGGGGACCCCGGAGAATCGCAGTTCTTCGTTTCCATGGAAGACGATCTGATGCGTCTCTTCGGTGGCGACCGCCTGAAGACGATGATGGAGCGGCTCAAAGTCCCCGACGATGTGCCTTTGGAAAACGGCATGGTTTCTAGGAGCATCGAAGGCGCGCAGAAGAAAGTGGAGGGACGCAACTTCGATATCCGCCGCCACGTGGTGCAGTACGACGACGTGATGAACAAGCACAGGGAGCTGATCTACAAACGGCGTCAGAAAATTCTTGTGAAAATTGCGGAGGGGGAAAATTCGGAATTCGGAATTCGGAATTCGGAATTAAAGGATGAATCGCCGTTGCATCAGGATGTGCTAGCGGCTCTTCGTAAAGAAGTCGAAAGCATGGTGGCAACGCATACATCGTCGAACGACCCTGATGCGTGGGGCACTGCCACCATCCATGAAATGATCGCGGGCATGCATCCGGACTTGGGAGAGCGCATTTCGCTTGCGAAGATCAAGGAATTCACCGAAGCGGATGAGCTGAAGCAGTATCTTTCGGATACGCTGGTCGTATTGTACGAGGAGAGGTGTAACGAAGCGGAGGATGTTGCTGTTGCGCAGGCCGAACGTGTCGTCACGCTGCGTAGTATCGACACGCACTGGATGGACCACATCGACGACATGGCGCACCTCCGCGAGCAGGTGGCCTTCGCCGGCTACGCGCAAAGAGATCCGCTCATCGAATACAAAGACCAGGCCTTCCGTCGCTTCCAGCAGCTTCTGGCGCAGATCGATTCGACGATCGTGCGCGCACTCCTGCAGATCGACTTCCGCCAGTTTGAGCCTAGAGCCATCCTGGAACAGGCATCGGAAGAACTTGAAAGCATCCGCACGAATGAAGGGGAGATCGAGGCGGAGTTGGAGGAGACGGGAGTGGGGGGTGGGGAGATGGGGAGATCGGGAGTTGGGGTTGGGGATATTCTTTCTGCGCGACCGGGGCCATCACAAAAACCAGTGCAAGCGCAGCGGCATATAGCTGAAGTTGGACGCAATGATCCGTGCCCCTGCGGGAGCGGGAAGAAGTTTAAGAAGTGCCACGGGCAATAGGGCTAGGCCTAGAATACTAGGACCAAATGTCGTTCTAGTACTCTGATATTCTAGTATTCTAGCCCTCCATGCCCCGTATCCCGGATGCCATCGTCGGCCACGAAGACCAGCGTGCCGCGCTGACATCCGACATCGCGTCGGACAACGTTTCCCATGCGTATCTGTTCCACGGGCCCGAGCATCTGGGAAAGATGACGACGGCGCTGTGGTTTGCACGCGAACTTCTCTGCAGCGGAACGAATGAAGAGGAGTGTGCCGCGGTGCAGCATCAAATCGAACGCCTCACGCACCCCGATCTCTTTGTTGTCGATCAACTCTGGATGGAAGAAACCTGCGAGGATTGGAACGTGATTGCCAAGAGTTCCAATGTGCCGCAGGGACACCGCGCAAAGGCGGGCGCGAAGACCGACACCATCAGCATCGACGACATCCGCGAGCTCCAAAGCAGACTCTATGAAAAGGGGCTCTCCAAATACCGTTGCTGCGTCATCCGTTCCGCCGAGCGCATGCAGGACAATGCAAGTAATGCGCTCCTCAAAATCCTCGAAGAACCTCCTGCGGGCCTGGTCTTCATCCTCACCACTGCGTCTTCCAGCGTCATCCTCCCCACCATCGTCTCGCGGTCACGCACGCTTCCATTCCGCCGCGTTTCCGAAGCGGCGCTCAAGTCCATGATTTCGGAAAGCGATGCAGACGATCAGCAGTTCATCCTCTCGCTTGCGCAGGGAGCGCCGGGCGTCGTTCGTACGCTCGCAGACGATCCTGATATGCTCCGCGCCCATCGCCTCCTGAAAGGAAAAGCAGTGGCCTTCTGGCAGGCGCGGGCGCTTGCCGATCGTCTCCAGCATCTTGTTCCGCTTCTGGAGCGCGGCGAAGAGGCGGACAGGTTCCTTCTGCATCTTGCCCTCACACTCCGGGAAACCCCGGGGCGCTCCGCGGAATCCGCGCATGCTCTTCTGGAGCTTTTACGGGGACTCAAGACCAACGCACACCGACAGATTTTAGTGCAGAGGTTTGCGGTGGAGGCGAGGTAATGTTAGGCTTTCTTGCCGTTGGTTTACGTTTTCGTCCTCATTGGCTCGTTTTTAGGCATTTGCGCGATCCTCGCGCTCAAAGTGCTTATCCGTAACCGCGCAGTGCGCCGTTTCGTGCGCTCCATCCGCCATCGCTCCGATCAAGCTGAGAAGCGGGGGCTCACCATTGTCGAGGAGCGGCCGCTTCTTAAACCCAAGAAAAATCCGCGTGTCTCCGCGATGGAAATGCAGCAGGTGCGCACACTCTTCCGCTCGGCAGAGAAGGCGGTGGCGCAGGGCAAGATCGAGGAAGCCGAGCGACTCTTCATCCAAGCACTCACGATTGATCCCACTGCCTGCGACGTACGCGCCGAGCTTGCGAAGCTGTATCTCACTTCTGCGCGCGAGCCTAAAGCCGAAGCCCTCTACAAAGAACTTCTCCAGACCCAGGACGATGTCTCCTTCCACGCGAATCTCGGCCTCGCGTATTACCGCCAAGCAAAGTTCGTCGATGCCTGTCGTGCCTACCAGGAAGCATTAAACCGCGATCCCAAGACTCCAGAGCGTTCCGCCGCTCTCGGCCGCGCGTGCATTGCTGCACAACGCTTTGAGGAAGCCGCGCCGCTTTTAGAAAAGGCCGTCGCCCGCACGGGCCGCAGTACGGAACTCCTGCACCTTCTTGCGGAGTGCTACCTGCAGCTTGGTCACAAAGACAAAGCAGAAGAGACCTATCGTCGTATCAATCGCCTTGAACCGTACGATGAGGCGGTGAAGGCGAAGATGGTGGAGCTTGCAAAAGTATAATTTGCCATTGGCCATTTGCGATTTACCATTTGCGACGTAAATGGCAAATCGCAAATGGAAAATGGTAAATCGGTTTCAGTATTCCACTACCTCGATTTCTACATCCCCTTGCACCTGTGCCTGGCAACTTAACCTATCCGGATCTTCCGTCACGCCCATGTTTTCCTCGCGGTCATTACGGGGACTTAAAACCTCCATGCCACTTTTCACATGGCACATGCAGGTGGTGCAGAACCCGTTCCCGCCGCACGCATGTTCCATCGGAATCCCGTTATCCAGAGCGATTTGCAGCAGGCTCTGGCCGTTTTCAGCTTCGACGGTTTTTACCTGGCCGGAATAGTGGAAGGAAACACGGGGCATGGAGGACTAGAGGGCTAGAGTACTAGAATACTAGAGTACCAGGGCGCAATTGTTGGCCTAGTACTCTAGTATTCTAGCCCTAGCCCTTCCTATGTCTCTTCTCTCCGTCACCAACCTCCACGTTTCGGTCGATTCGAAGGAAATCCTCCATGGCGTTTCTCTTGAGATCAAAGCGGGAGAAGTGCATGCCATCATGGGGCCGAACGGTTCCGGGAAATCGACGCTTGTGAATGCACTCGCGGGGCATCCGAAGTATCAGATCACCAAGGGCAACGCAGAATTTCAGGGCAAAGACCTTCTAAATATCGCTCCGAATACGCGCGCACAGGCGGGGATGTTTCTTGCCATGCAGTACCCCAAAGAGATCGCCGGTGTGACACTGCGGAGCTTTCTCTTTGCCGCGTACAAAGCGCAGATGATGGCACGGGATCCCGAGTTCAAAGCAGTGTCGCCCGTGCGGTTCCAGAAGATGCTCGAAGAGGAAATGAAATCGCTCCACATGGATCCTGCCTTCGCCGAGCGTGCCGTGAACAAGGGATTTTCTGGCGGCGAAAAAAAGAAATCCGAAGTGCTGCAGATGCGCGTACTTAAGCCCCACCTCGCGCTTCTGGATGAAACGGATTCCGGCCTCGACGTTGACGCTCTTAAGACGGTCGCCGAAGGCGTAGAGAGCATGCGTGGTCCAGAGTTTTCCACGCTCATTGTCACGCACTATGCGCGCATTCTTGGATACATCGTTCCCGATCATGTACATGTGATGGTTGCCGGGAAGATTGTGGAAAGCGGAGGCAAAGAACTGGCGCAGCGGCTGGAGAAGGAGGGATATGCAAAATACGTATAAATCAAAAAACAGTTCCTTTTCCGGATTTAGGCTATTTTTGAGGGGAAAGTTGCATTTAATACAGAACGAGTAGAATACACGAGTGAGATGATCAGATTAAAGATTCTTACTATTGACGATGAAGTTGCAGGCGCTGAGCCGCGACAGAAAGCGCCAGGGAGCTTTGAGGGTGCGCTGCGCTTGTCTCGGCAGAGAGAAGCACATAAAGAGTCTATGTCTTATGTCTTGCGCATACGCACAGTCCAAGAGTTATCGGCAGTCGAGGCGAGTGATGAAGAAGAGCGTGAAGCGGCAGTCGAACATGACGCTACTTTGAGCGCACGAGCAGGAGTGAATTCCATAACTCCATATTTTTATGACGACATAGCGAAACAATTTGATGGCCCTGATCCCCAGCCCACACAAAGAAGACAGGGAGTTGGAGAGTAGGAATATTCCTTCTAGATCGTCATAGAGTTATACTAACTTAACAGTACTTCCCCCCTTTCCCATGGACGAACATCTCCTCCGCCTCCGCCCGCCCGTGTGGCTTCCACTTCTTGTGGTGGTCATTGCCGGCGGTAGCTACATCGCCGGCAAGCACATTGAAGTTCGCGGGTACCAGCCCACCACCATCTCCGTGGATGGAGAAGGGAAGGTGACTGCGGTTCCTGATATCGCTGAGCTCACGTTCGGAGTGGCTACCGGCCCCCGGAAGACCGCCAAGGCCGCGATGGACATCCTCACCACGACCATGAATGCGTCCTTTGAATCCGTAAAGGCGCTGGGGATTGAAGAGAAAGATATCTCCACGGAATTGCTCTACCTCAATCCTTCCTACGACTGGAGTGACGGCCAGCAGACACTGCGCGGCTATGAAGCCAACCAGCAGTTGCGGGTGAAAGTCCGCGATCTCGACAAGGTCAGTGATGTCCTCAGCGCCGTTACAAACGCCGGAGCGAACCAGGCAGGAGGCGTCACATTCACGATTGATGATCCGCAGGCTCTGCGTGCAGAGGCTCGCGAGAAGGCGATTCAGAATGCACAGGAGAAGGCTCAAGTCCTGGCCGATCAGCTAGGCGTGAACATCGTGAAGCTGCAGAACTTTAGCGAAGGCGGCGGGTACTCTCCTCCGATGCCCTACATGGCGAAGGCGATGGAGGGTGTGGGTGGAGGCACGATGGACGCGGGTGTACCGCTTCCTCCGGGAGAGCAGGAGATTCAGGTGAATGTGAATATGACGTTTGAAGTCAGGAAATAACGTAATACATACCCCGATTCTCGCATAGAGACGTCCGCCTCAGGTGGATGTCTCTACGTTGTGTGTCCCAAATCCCACCTTTCTCCTCGATTTTTTATTGGACCCTATTACAATCCCTTTTCTATGGCTTCGTACTATGCAGAATTGATTCATCTTCGGGCGGCAGAAGAAGATCATGTACAGAAAGTGGTGCCATTGATCGTTCAAGTCCATGATCCAAAGGATGCTGTTGCCACGATTACGCAAACATCTGAAGACTATCGGTTACTCATTCTGGCACCACTTTCCGATGCACTCGAACAGCAGATTGCATCTATTACTTCGCAGGATGTAGCAGCTGATCCACCACAAATTTTATCTGGAACCATTGCTGAAATCGGAATGAAGGCACAGGAATATGCCTGTGCTCTTAAGGGCAGGTATGAAGCTATTCTTAGCCAAAACCAGGAACATCGCCTTTTCGATGCAGGAGCCCGAATGCTGTATGCAGATTGCCAAGTGGGAGATGACGGCAAGTTCCTTGAGATGTGGAGAGGGGATCTGTTGGAATATCTTGCATGCGTCATCGCGGAGCGGATTACTCTTGAGTTGAATAAATATGAAAATTCGACTGCTGGAGAGTACGAAGGCGTAGAATTCATCCATGACTGACGGTGCGATTTTTGCAGGCCTTAACCGCTCCGTTTTCGATGACGCCAATCCCTCCCCATACACTGTCGGCATCAAGAAAGGGGTGGATGAAGCACTTGTGCGCATGATCAGCGCGGACAAAAAAGAGCCGGAGTGGATGCTCGAACATCGCTTACAGAGCTTGAAACTCTTTCAGGAAAAGCCGATGCCGACGTGGGGTGCCGATCTTTCGAAATTAGATTTGGATAACATCATCTATTATGCGAAAGAAGGTGCGATCGAGACCGATAAATGGGAAGAGGTGCCAGCCGATATCCGCCGTGTCTACGACCGCCTCGGCATTCCTGAAGCGGAACGCAAAATGCTTGCGGGCGTGGGGGCGCAGTATGAGAGCGAAATGATTTATCACAAGCTCAAGGAAGAGTGGGAAAAACTCGGCGTGGTGTTCCTCGATATGGATGATGCATTGGAGCAATATCCGGATTTAGTAAAAGAACACTTCATGAAGTGCGTGCCTGCATCCGACCACAAGTTTGCGGCTCTCCATGGCGCTGTTTGGAGTGGTGGAACGTTCCTCTACATCCCCAAAGGCGTTCATGTCCGCGATCCCCTACAGGCGTATTTCCGCATGAATGCGAAGAATATGGGCCAGTTTGAACACACACTGATCATCGTGGATGAAGGAGCTTCCGTGCATTACATCGAAGGGTGCTCGGCACCGAAATATGGCTCACAGGGGCTCCATGCGGGCCTTGTAGAGATCTTCGTGAAGCCGGGAGCCAAGTGTCGCTACAGCTCCGTCGAAAACTGGAGCCGCGATACCTACAACCTGAATACCAAGCGTGCGATTGTGGAAAAAGACGGCACGATGGAATGGGTGGGGGGAAACATGGGGTCAGGAACGACGATGCTCTACCCATGTTCCATGCTCGTTGGCGAAGGTGCCCGCTGCGATCACCTGGCCATCGCATTTGCGAATGCCGGACAGTGGCAGGATACCGGCGCGAAAGTGATTCACGCTGCGCCGCACACAA
The DNA here is from genome assembly GCA_001788925.1 of Candidatus Peribacteria bacterium RIFCSPHIGHO2_01_FULL_55_13. Classification (GTDB taxonomy): domain Bacteria; phylum Patescibacteriota; class Gracilibacteria; order Peribacterales; family Peribacteraceae; genus 2-12-FULL-55-11. Next base: position 3,872 of record MFXS01000007.1, on the reverse strand, counting down.
GCAGCAATGTGATCAGTAAAAGCATCAGCAAGGGTGGGGGAGTCTCGGTCTATCGTGGACTACTGAAGATCGCGCCGCATGCACATGACTGCACCGCGAACGTGGAGTGTGACGCGCTCCTGCTCGATGAAATCTCACGCACCGACACGATCCCGGATATGCAGATCCGTAACAACGAAGTGACGATTGCCCATGAGGCGAAAGTGGGGAAGCTCAGCGAAGAGGATGTCTTCTATCTTATGAGCCGCGGCATTGCGAAAGAGGAAGCCAAGGCGATGATCGTCAACGGTTTCATCGAACCGATTGTGCGGCAGTTGCCACTGGAATATGCCGTCGAAATGAATCGGCTAATTGAGATGGAGATGGAAGGCAGTGTTGGGTGATGCAACGGTATTGAGCCATTACCAATGATAGCTTCTATCGTATTTATGTGCTATAATGACAGATGTTTCCTTACAGAACATGCCTGCTGAACAACCCATATCCATCAAGGATCTACTGGCATTACAGCTTGCGCTAACAAGATACGAATCGGTCTCAGTTGCCGTACCGAATCTGCAGGGCGATGTGAGAGTGACATTGGAAAAATTTTTTAGGCAACACGGAAAATATACCCATATGAAAAATTTGTCAGCGGCGATAGATGGACAAGTTAAGGCAAAAAAACGTACCAGTGGCGACCCGACATAATATAATGAGCCGCAGGAATTATGGTCAGCTGGGTTCTGATGAACTCTCTTGGGTTGCCGTGCGGTACTCCTGTAACGCGCGGTGATATTTCGCAAATGCAATCGATCCCCGGCTTTTCCTCTGGTTGAATGCAGTAGGGAAGTGAATATGTTCGATTCTTTCGGCGATCTCCATAGCATCCAAGAAATGGAATTGTTGCCGCAGCTCCAATGCAATTTGCTGGGTCGCAGGGTCAAAGGCGCTATTTTGGGCGACTACACCAAGCGCTTCAAGAACATTCGCACGCTCCTGGTCAAGAATGATCCTGAGCCTGCGTTCAGGCTCCGGCAGTTGTGCGTGCCGTTCGGCGGGTGGCGCAAGGGTGAATACCAAATGCTGCTGGCCGGGCGAGTCTGTTCTCCGTCTCATGATATGAAATTACACCACTTTTTGTTTACTGCAAGATCGCTATACTGTTTCCATAGAGCAAATAATAGCCATTCCTCGGCATGAAAGCCCGACTCCATTCTGGTTTTTTGTAGAGGAATCTGGCTTCATACACTTTTCACTGGAGGAAGGAGCGCGGGCAACCGTCGTGTGCGTGACGAAAGGGGCAGAACATCCGTTGGAGATCCGACAAAAAGGGAGCCTTGCGGCTGGCGCTCATCTACATTGGATCAATATCACCCTGGGAGACGGCGTCACCCAATCGCTCGAGTCTACATGCAGCGGCGAAGGCGGAGTAAGCACCATCGACTGGATTTTCCGCGCATCGGATCATGAAAAGCAGACCTTGAGCGCAAAGAATATTTTCAGCGGAGCTCATGGGGGAGGGGAGATCACGATGAAAGGAGTCGCGGAGGGAAAGGCACACGTGAAGGCCTCGGGCATGATTGATATCGGCGAGAAAGGGGCGGGAACGCACACCTATCTTTCGCAGCACGTCCTCATGCTTGATCCCACGGCAAAGGTGGACGCCATTCCGGGGCTGGAGATCAAAACGAATGACGTCAAAGCGAGCCATTCCGCCACAGTCTCCCGGGTTACGCCGGAAGATCTGTTTTATTTTGAATCCCGGGGCATTGTAGAGAGCGAAGCGCGGCGGATGTATATCGACGGATTCCTGGGAGAACTTCTTTCCCGTATCACTGACCCCAAGGCGCGGGCTCAGGCGGAAGAGGCTCTGCAGATGCATTCATAACAAGAGTGCTAGAATGCGGCCATGCAAAAGAAGCCTCTGCCGATTATCGTCAGAAACCATGTCCATCCCTTCGGTGCTTTTGCCCGTTGGGTGGCTACGGCCACAGGACGCCCGGTGGCGTTCATCTTGGCGGCGCTCGTTATTCTTGTCTGGCTCGTCACCGGTCCGATATTCCATTTCAGCGACACGTGGCAACTCGTTATCAACACAGGAACCACCATCATTACCTTCCTGATGGTCTTCCTCATTCAAAATACCCAAAATCGCGACAGTGTTGCCGTGCAGGTGAAACTCGATGAACTCATTCGCAGCGATGGCGATGCACATAATGCTCTCATGGATCTGGAGGAACTTACGGAAGAAGAACTGATGGCGATCAAAGATCGTTACGAGCAATTGGCCCGCGATGCGCGGGGAGCATTGCATAGAGGGAAGAGTGATACGGGAAGCCCGAAGGTGTAAAATGACCGATGACCAAAAATACAATGACCAGGCAGGGGAAATGACCAAGCCCCAATAACGCAATGACCACGCAATACTCAATGGTTTAATGTCATTGGCCTTTGGTTATTGTTTGGTCATTGTTTTTTTGGTCATTGGTCATTTTCGTTCACAACATCGCAGAGTAGAGAAGGTCTTCCAGGCCGTAGTCACGTATTACCGTGGTACGGAGTAACCCCTGGGCAATCTATAACATGATGGCAGCCGGCTTGCGCCGAGCTATGCGGTTACCTGCCAGAGCATGTGTCCTTAGATCAACCTAAAGAGGTTGAACCTAAGTCAGAGAATGAAATTCCCTGGTAAGGAAATGTTCCATCCGCAGGTTCTCCTACGGATACCTTGTTACGACTTACTCCCAGTCAGTAGTTTCACCGTGGTACCGCCCCAGCACCTTTTCTACCGGAGCCTGTTGGCAACGTAGATAAAAAAGGTGCCGGGTAACGGTCCTTCGGGCGCTTCTACCTTCCATGAGTTGACGGGCGGTGAGTACAAGACCCAGGAACATATTCACCGTGACATGGCTGATTCACGGTTACTAGCGATTCCGGCTTCATGAAGTCGGGTTGCAGACTTCAATCCGAACTGAGACCGGCTTTTTCCGATTGGCTCCCCCTCGCGGGTTTGCTGCGGTTTGTACCGGCCATTGTAGCACGGGTGTCGCCCCAAGCATAAAGGCCACGCTGATCTGACGTCATCCTCACCTTCCTCCGCCTTGGAGGCGGCAGTCTCCCCTGAAAATACAACAGAGGATGAGGGTTGCGCTCGTTCGCTGACTTAACAGTACACCTCAAGGCACGAGCTGACGACGACCGTGCAGCGCCTGTCTTCGGGTTCCTTGCGGCACAGTCTAATTTCTTAGACCTTCCCGAGATGTCAAGCCTGGGTGAGGTTCTTCGCTTAGTATCGAATTAAACCCCATGCTCCACCGCTTGTGTGGGTCCCCGTCTATTCCTTTGAGTTTTAGTCTTGCGACCGTACTTCCCAGGCGGCGTGCTTACCGCGTTAGCTTGAGGCACAGGAACTGATTGAAGTTCCTACACCGGGCACGCATCGTTTAGGGCGTGGACTACCGGGGTATCTAATCCCGTTTGCTCCCCACGCTTTCGTCCCTGAGTGTCAGCACATTCCCAGTATCCTGCTTTCGCTTTTGGCGTTCCACTGTGGATCAACGGATTTTACCCCTACACACAGCATTCCAGATACCTCTGAATGGCTCTATCCTGTTCGTTTCCGGGACATACACGCCGTTGAGCGACGTGCTTTAACCCCAGACGTGACAAGTCACCTGCGGACCCTTTACGCCCAGTAATTCCGAGTAACGCTTGCATCTTCTGTCTTACCGCGGCTGCTGGCACAGAATTAGCCGATGCTTTCTCGTGAGGTACCGTCAAAAATTTCTTCCCTCACAACAGAAGTTTACACCAAAAAATGGCTTCATCCTTCACGCGGTGTCGCTCCGTCAGGCTTTCGCCCATTGCGGAAGATTCCTCACTGCTGCCTC
>MFXS01000006.1:10977-12617 GCA_001788925.1 Candidatus Peribacteria bacterium RIFCSPHIGHO2_01_FULL_55_13 | reverse complement strand
CAAAGGCAACGGGAAGTTCATCGAAATCAAAGACGCGCACCACCACAACCTCCAGCATGTGGATGTGACGCTGCCGCTCGGCACCTTCATCGGCGTCACGGGCGTATCGGGCTCCGGAAAGTCGAGTTTGATCCATGGCATCCTCGGCCCCGAATTGCAGCGAGCCCTGAACGGAGCCAAAAGCAAGGCACAGGACTGCGGCGCCATCGAAGGACTCGAACATCTTGATAAAGCCATCGTCATCGACCAGTCCCCGATCGGACGCACGCCCCGAAGCAACCCTGCGACCTACACCGGCATCTTCACGGATGTCCGCGACCTCTTCACGACGACGCCGGAAGCGAAGCTCCGCGGCTACAAGACCGGACGCTTCAGTTTCAACGTCAAAGGTGGCCGCTGCGAGGAGTGCGAAGGCGACGGACTCAAGCGGATCGAAATGCACTTCCTCCCGGACGTCTATGTCACCTGCGAAGTATGCGTGGGCAAGCGCTACAACCGCGAGACGCTGGAGGTGACGTATAAAGGGAAGAACATTGCGGAAGTCCTCGACATGACGATCAAGGAATCACTCGATTTCTTCGCGGCAATCCCCTCACTCGAGAAGAAACTCCGGACGCTCGAAGACGTCGGCCTCGGCTATATCCATCTCGGACAGAGCGCCACAACCCTCTCCGGGGGAGAAGCGCAGCGCGTGAAGCTGGCAACCGAGCTCACCAAACGCGCAACGGGAAAGACGTTCTATATTCTCGATGAACCCACAACCGGCCTGCACTTCGAAGACATCAAACGCCTGCTCTCCGTACTTCAGCGCCTTGTGGATAAAGGCAATACCGTGCTCGTCATCGAACACAACCTCGACGTCGTGAAATCCGTCGATCACGTCCTCGACATCGGCCCCGATGGCGGCGACGGCGGAGGCATGATCGTGGCCCAGGGAACACCGGAGGCGGTGGCGAACGTCGAGAAGAGCTACACGGGGCAGTATTTGAAGAAGATGTTGAAATAGGATTTTGGGGGTTGGGTGTTGGGGGTAGGGCCTACGCCCTATTTCTACGCCCGAATCCTACTTCCATTTAATCGAGCACCCAATCGCATTCTTCTCCTGTACCTTCGGCTCTTCGTCATGCACGACCGCTGCGATTGCGTCACGGAGGGTACGCTCCGTGATCTTCGCTTCATCCTTCCAGCTATCATCGATACGGCCTTTGTACTTGAGCTTGCGGTGACGGTCAAAAACGAAACAATGCGGCGTGCAGAGGGCGCCGAACGATTTGGCAACGGATTGATCTTCGTCGAAGCAGTACTCGCACGGCCAGCCTGTCTCCTTCTTTTTCACGTGCATGTTCTCGAAGGAATCTTCGGGGTACTGCTCTGCATCATTGCTATTAATCAGAATGAACTGCGCACCTTCTTCATCAAAGTCTTCCATGAGCTCCTTGAGCCGCAATTCATACGCCTGCGCGTATGGGCAGTGATTGCAGGTGAAGACGACAACGAGGACGGGATCCTTGATGAGATGCGTGTCCACGGTGATCAGGTCTGTCGCAGGGAGAACAAAGTGCGGCAATGGATCACCGATTGCGAGGGTTGATGAGTTGTCGTTAATGAGGACCATGATGGTGGATGGTGGATGGTGAATG
>MFXS01000006.1:0-10952 GCA_001788925.1 Candidatus Peribacteria bacterium RIFCSPHIGHO2_01_FULL_55_13 | reverse complement strand
TGGATGGTGGATGGTGAATGGGGATAAACTGTAGCACCATCAACTATCCACCATCCACCATCCACCATAATGCACCGCCACTTCACCGCTACCGCCTTCATCGTCGACTCCAAAAAGCGCACGCTCCTTCTCTGGCACAAGCGCCTCGGCCGCTGGATGCCGCCGGGAGGGCATGTCGACGAGCATGAACTTCCGGAGGAAGCCGCACGAAGAGAGTGCAAAGAGGAAACGGGACTGGACGTGGAGATCATCGGTGACGCTCAGGAAGATCTCTTCACCGGAAATCCGCAGGAGGGCCGGATGCTCAAAAAACCGATCGCGATGCTGCTCGAAGAAATCCCCGCCTATCCTCTGCGCAACGAACCCGCGCATCAGCATATAGATTTTCTCTTCCTCGCGCGGCCGCTCGATAAAGCGCAGATCCTGACGCTCAACACGGAGGAAGGGTGCGAGATGCGATGGTTTAGTAAAAGTGAGGTGGAGAAGCTGGATGAGACGAAGGAGATTTTTGCGAATGTAAAAACGTATATTCTACAGATGCTTGGGTAAAACCCTGCAATAACTTCTCTGTTTTTATAGTATTTTGCCGCGCAATTTCCGCTGTACCATACCGCTACAGGAGTACACTCTTTGCCTATGCAGTGGAAGGAATTCCGTTCTCATCTGAGCCACCTTTCCTCATCCGACCAAGCACGGGTGGAAAAGGCTTTTGTGATGGCAGAGCAGGCGCATAGGGGGCAGATGCGGAAATCCGGAGAACCGTACTTTACGCATCCTCTTGCGGTTGCCGGGATTCTGGCGGCCTTGCACGCCGATGCGGAAACTCTTGTCGCCGCCCTGTTGCACGACGCTGTAGAGGATACGCCCATGACGCTCGATGAGATCGACAAAGCATTTAATGGCAATACCCGTACGTTGATTGACGGAGTGACCAAGCTCTCCAAAGCCGACATCGGAGAAAAACCGACACTCGACGAACAGATTGAAACACTCCGCAAAATGTTCACGCTGATGGAGCAGGACATCCGCATCATGGTGATCAAACTCGCGGACCGGTTGCACAACATGCAGACAGCGGAATTTCTTGCGCCGGAGAGACAGAAGACGCTCGCGGAGGAAACCATGGACGTCTATGTAAAGATCGCGGATCGACTCTCCATGCAGGACATCCGTGACGAACTCGAAGCGCTGTGCCTCGCTATTCTCGATCCGGAGAATTTCAGTGCACTGCAGAAGTTGCGCATGGACAGTGAGCTTGCTGCGAAAAAAATCGCACACAAGATCCTCAAAGTGACCCAGGAAACCAAACTTCTCCGTTCCCCGGTAGAGGCGATTGTGGAACCAAGCCGATGGCAACGACTTGCGGCGCAGCGGGATTCCGGGCCATCAGCGGTTACGGGGTCCGCAGCGTATATCATCGCTATCGTCGTGCACGACATTGATGATTGCTATAAGGTGCTCGGCATTCTGCACCAGCGCTGGCAACGGGAGATCCTCTCGTTCCAGGACTTTACCAACAGCCCCACGATCAACGGGTACCGGGGGCTGCACACGACGATCATCTTGGAGGACGGAGCACGCGTCCGGTGCAAGATCCGCACGGCGGAAATGCAGCAATACGCACACACGGGCATCGCCATGCACTCCTTCCACGACCACAAATCGGGAGTGCTTGAGGCGCTTCCTTGGGTTGGGCGCATTTCTTCGCTTTCCAAAGATACCACCGAGCGCAGTCATGCCTTTTGGCAGAGCCTGCAGAGTGACATTCTCGGCGAATCCATCGTTGTCCACGGACCCGCAGACGAAATGCTCCTGATTCCGCAGGGGTCGACCGTCCTCGACGCTGCTTTTTACCTGTTACAAGATAAAGCTACGCATGTTTCCACGCTGCGCATGAACGGCAAGGAAGTCCCGTTCCATACGCCGCTGGAGAATGCGGCATCTATTGCGCCTGTTCTCAACGATCATCCGACCCTGCAAAGACAGTGGCTGGAATGGGTCCAGACCGGCCTCGCCATCGCACGCATCCGCTCTGCACTGGGCAAGCAGTCGAGCAAGGCCAAGATCGCCATCGGTAAGCAGATGCTTCAGGATCTGTTCACAGAGCGCAAACGCGGCTATCTTGAGGAATTCAACGAGGAAAGTATTCATAGCGCATTGCTTACAATCGGCTATGCCAATCTCCGAGATGTCTTCATCGCCATTGCAGACGGTCGTCTGGAACCGGCAGAGGTTTTCCATGCACTGTTTGAGCAATCCCGGAATATGGCGGATGCAGGAAACGAATTGCATTCCGTCCGCATGTCCTTTTTTCTCGGAAATATCGATACCATCAGCGGCCTGGTGCGTGTGTATCAGAAATACCGGTTGATGTATCGGAACATACGCCTGCGTTTCAACCCCCTGACGGGCCTGTGCACCGTACGTTCGGATATGCAGATATCTCCGGAACAATTACGGGTCTTTCAATCGGAGCTGCAGGGAGTCGGCGCCACGATCCTCAGCACGGATGGCAAGCCCTTTTCCGCACTGCGGTATTCTCTTGCCATCATCCTGCTGCTGCTGCTCTGGGGATGGGATCCGGTGATGGGCCGTCTGTTGATCCAGAAATATGATATTTCCTCTATCGACCTCACGATCGTCCGTTTCTGGTCCCTAGCGGCTATCAGCGGCATTCTTCTCCTCCGTCACCGCTGGCGAAGTGACCTTCTCGAAGCGCGTTTGACTCTGCGCAACAGAACACTGTGGATTTCTATCGTTCTGCTCCTGGCCGTTTCTCTTTCCACGTATCAATCGCTGCAGAGCACATCCCCTTTGCACTACACCATTCCGATGACTGCCGCGGGTTTGCTGCTCACGAGTATCGTGAACCGAAGTAGAAAGGGCATCCTTGTGCTCACATGGATCCTCCTCTTCTCGGGTTTGGGGATACTGGCGGCTCTTACGCCATGGGATGTGTGGGGCATCATCTCCACGATATGTGCTGTCACCGCATTCTCCGCGTTCACCGTGGTAAGCGAACGGTACAAGCGCATCGAACATGTCGGCGCGCGCGCGGCACAGTATTTCTTTATCCTTTCCATGGTCTGCGCGCTGCTGACCATCCCCTTGCTGCCGTTCAACACACTCTATGAACACGACCCCTCTACCATCGCACGAATGGTCGCATTCAGCATCCTCTTTGCCGGCCTGCCGTATTACATGTACTATTATCTCCTTTCACACAAACAGATCGATTTCATCCTGCGCTACTCCTTTGTGATCATGTTCACCACAGGGCTGGGGCAGATGCTCTGGCCGGAGTCCGGGTTGATCTCTCCGATGATGATCCCAGCGCTGCTTCTCGTGACCCTCGGCGCAGTCCTGCCGTTATTCGGGCAGAAAAAAACGGGTATGATGATGGCGTAGTGCAGACTCCTACTTTTTCCGCGCCTGTTTCGCACGCATTTGAAGAACAGCCAACTCTTCACGACTGTTTTCCCGTACCTGCGGAGCAGACCCCGCCATCACTTTCCATGTAGGGTGGACAGCAATAACGCTGCCGCTCCGACTTCTGCGTGCGGCGATTTGTTGGTACTTCGCTCCACCCGCCCCTGCATGCTCCATATAGCACTCCCCGCATGTGCCGAATCCGCGTTTTTTAAAAAATGTTTTACTGACGGAATTTTCGGCGTCCCGTGCATGATTTCCATTATCAGGCTGCACCATGCGCATCGAACCAAAGCGGAGGAGGTACCAATCCGTAAGGCCAGGATACTCCAGTTCCGTCTTCTGGAGCATATGCTCGAATGCAACGGTTCCTGCCCCGCGTACACCAGCCGCAATCATATAGAACTCTGCGGTTGTCGGGGCTCGCTCCGCAAACTTTTCCACATCATGTCGGGAAGCTCCACTGGGGATGAAGTGCATCTCGGCATGCTGTCCACGGAAAAAATTTTGTACTTCCGTGGAATGCTGGGCAAGGCGCACGTCTTCTTTGGGAGGGAAGAACCCCGCAGCGATGCCATGGATATTTTCTTCTGATTCGTCAAAGAGCCCCCACGCCCGGAAATCCGCAGAGCGTCCGTGGCGACCTTCCAGAAGCGCGCGAAATTCCTCGTCGGAACAGACATAGTCCGGGTTCAGAGAACGAAGTACAGCTAGTTCTTCATCTGTGGCATGCCATCGATCCACCATTCCCCCATCGGCAAGCATTTGCTCTGCAGCCTGCACCTGTCCTTCTGCAAGCGTCTCGAACACGTCCGCAGCAATCTCTGAGTGTTGGTAAAGCCTTCCGACAGATTCCCAATCCTCCGGCGTGAGCTCTCTGCACCGGGGAGACTCGAGGAGGCGCTCATACGTGGAAAGATCAAAAGGATTCTCAACAGTGCCCTTTGCTTGCGCCCTACTCTCATCCCTCTGCTGAAGAAGAAGCAAATATGTATCTTTTAAGCGCTCATGTTCTTTTGAAGTCTGCTCCAAAGGAACATCTGATTTTGAGCCATTCTCAGAGGCGTCAGTAGACATAAAAACCCGTTCCTATCATAAGAACAATATATATCTACGCAATAGATAAAGCCGAATATCAATGCAATGGCGGCTGTACAAAAGATCCCGTCATTATTCTGAGAAAAACACTCGAAATGTGCGCTACCCCTATGCGATAAAAGTCGCCGCAGCCCTTGCTGTGGCAGCTTTTAAAGCAGAACGTAATGCTGCGGCCACATCTTTCACGGCCTGCAATGCACTCCTTTGTGCAGGGGTCATGGTTTCATCCAACGTCGCCAATGCTTCCGCAGCTACCCGAGGCGGGACACCCCGTAACTCATCACCGACAATGATAAGCAGTAGCTCTTCATGACTAGTGCTCATCAAATCATCCGTCGGATGTTTCGAGACAACGGGTACCCCCTCAACAGAGGTAAGACCGTCATTTGCGCCGACAGTCAATTCACCGAAAGCCATACACACTCATTTTCTCGAATCGAAGGAAAAAGTCAACGAAAGCGAAGGAGAAAATTTTTCATTTTTGCAACATTGAAGACAGGAAAACTTGTGAAATTTTCCGCTTACGATAGACGTTCCCCCATGCATGGGATACGATTGAACACTTATGCAGACGATCCATACCACCAAGTTACTGGGTGATCTTCTACGGCATGAACCAGATACACGAGAAGGACAGTGGCGCGTTGCGGAGCACATCAAGGAACTCGTTGGAAGGCACAATCTTGGTGTCTGTGAAATCTTTGAGTTTGCTGAGACTCCAGATGGTTCAGGGGGAAAATATCCCTTTGTAAAAATTATTTCAGAGTTTGGCGTCAGCGTTCCTCGCAGCTCAGGCGGCCTCATGACATGGTCGGGGCATTTCGACACTGTCCCCAAAAAAGGAAAACAGATGCACAGCGACGCTCTTACAATTATTCAAGGAACCGACAAGCGTGGTGACATAGGAAAGGGTCGTGGCACACTCGATATGATCAGCGGCGTTGTCGCAAAACTGTCTGCGCTTGAAATCGCACATAATACAGGGGGCGCCCGGCGCGTCATTCAGACTATCTTGAGTTCCCGCGAAGAACTTGGATCAGAGGTACTTTTTCAGGCAATTAAGGCTGGCAAAGTGGAGAAGGCCCCTGTTGGAGCGACAACAGAAATACGCGTGCAAGACGACGGACAGCCTTCACCGTTATATAGAGGAAGAAGGGGAAGAATAGGCATCAATACAAGATTTATGGGAGTGAATATGCACTCAGGAGCGGCGGATGACGATGACCTAGAAGTTCTTGATGGAACAGCACACCGATATCTCGCTAGGGCACTCGATGAGATGATGGACAGCGAAAGAGGTTTTTTCATTGATAATCAGCACCCCGACGACGCGGAAGGGATACTTGGGAGACGATCAATTGCGAAGCCAGGCGAAATTGCAGGCAAACCGGAGGGCTTAAGTTTAGTGGATGCCATCGATCAGTCCTTCGATATCTTCACCACAGATCCCAACATCGCCCCGGAGTGGGTGCTCTCTCAACTCCGAGAATATTTGTTGAAGTGCGCAAAGAGACCGGAGCATGATCTGAAAGTGTGGTTGGAAGAGCGACACGGCGTACCGTTTATCCCCCCGTACCTGACCCCAGCGGACTCTGCGTTGGTGAAAGTTGCAGAAAAGCACGCGGTAGAAATTCGGGGGGAAACCGTTCCCGTAGTCGGAGCGAAGGGAGTTGCGGAAGAAGGAATGATCGCGGACTTGCTCGGTACCCGCTACATCGGATGGTCACCGGATGGAGAGGGTGCCCACGAGGAAGGAGAATATGTGTATCTGGATTCCATTCCAGAGAGAGCGGAATGGCTGGCCAAATTCGTGTCGTATGACGGAGACCTGAATGCGTGACCACAATGATGCTTTCCGGTACCGTCTGACAGCATGTTCGACCCCGTTGACCCAAAGCAGTCCTTTCCCGCCCTTGAGCGCGGCATCCTTACCTACTGGAAAGAGGAGGATATTTTTAAGCGCAGCATTAAGCAACGCAAGCAGCTCAGCGGCGATATTCTTGAGCATGGGAACGAGCAAACGAGCAAACGAAAAAACGAGCAAACATATTCTTTCTACGACGGCCCACCATTTGCAACAGGTTTACCGCACTATGGCCATCTTCTGGCCGGAACGATCAAAGATGTGATCCCCCGCTATCAGACCATGCGCGGATACGCCGTAGAGCGAAGGTTCGGCTGGGACTGCCACGGGCTCCCCATCGAAAACCTGATCGAGAAAGAGCACAACATCACCTCGCATAAACAGATCGAAGAGATGGGTATCGCCGCGTTCAACGGACTCTGTCGCGCATCGGTGCAGCGCTACACAAAAGAATGGCGCGACACTGTGGAGCGCATGGGACGCTTCGTAGACATGGACCACGACTACCGAACGATGGATCCGGAATTCATGGAGAGTATCTGGTGGGTGTTTGCGGAACTCCATAAAAAAGGACTGATCTACGAAGGCCACAAGCCGATGCATATTTGTCCGCGCTGCGCGACTCCCCTGAGTAACTTTGAAGTAGGCCAGGGCTACGCAGACCGCACGGACATGTCGGTCATCATGACCTTCCCGCTCAAGGATGATCCGAAGACGGTGCTTCTCGCGTGGACAACGACGCCGTGGTCGCTTCCGGGAAATTTCTGGCTCGCGGTGGGCCCGAAGATTTCATACGCAAAAGTGAAGGAGGGGGACACCACGTACATCCTTGCCGAGAAATTGGTGCCGACGGTCTTCAAAGGAAAGGAATACGAGATCACCGGAACCCTCAGCGCAAAAGACCTCGTCGGCAAGCGCTACGAACCGCTGTTCCCGTACTTCATAGATACCGTGCTTCCGTCGACAGAAGGAAAGAAGCCGCAGACCTACGGCGAGCGGGTCTACAAGGTAATCACGAATGACGCTGTCGAAGTCAGCGACGCCGAAGGCACAGGCATCGTGCACCTCACCTCTTCGACGGGAGAAGACAGCAACGCTGTTGCCGTTGCCGAGAAGGTAGACGTTCTTCCGCATATCCGCATCGACGGAACCTTCATCGAAGCAGTCACAGATCTGCAAGGCATGAACGCAAAACCAGAAGGTGCAGACCCCATGGCGACAGATAAGAAGGTGATCGAACTTCTCAAGAAACGCGGCCGCGAGTTTGCCCACTACACCATCAACCATAGTTATCCCCACTGCTGGCGGTGCGACACGCCGCTGCTCCCCTATACGACAAGCTCCTGGTTTGTCTCCGTGGAGAAGATCAAAAAGAATCTACTCGATAGCAATGCAAAGACGCGCTGGGTTCCCGATCACATCCGCACACGGCGATTCGGCAACTGGCTCGAAAACGCGCGCGACTGGGCGATTTCGCGCAATCGTTATTGGGGAACACCTTTGCCAATCTGGCGCTTGGAAGACAAATCGCAAATCGCAAATGGCAAATCGCAAATCGAAGTCATCGGCTCTCGCGATGATTTGATGTCAAAGTGCCAGGTCCGCTTCACAAAAGTGACCGTCCTGCGCCACGCCGAAAGCGAAGGCAACACTGTTCCTGTGTATCAAGGGAGCGTCCCCGGAACGTCGTTGACCAAGCGCGGTAAAGACCAAGCTAAAGCGGCGGCTGACTTCATCGACGAGCAAACAAGCAAACGAGCAAACAGTCCCACCATCATCTACGCCTCCCCCCTCGCGCGCGCACAAGAAACCGCCGCGATTCTCGCAAAGCAAACCGGAGCAAAAGTGATTACCGATGATCGCCTGCGCGAAGTCGCATTCGGCGACTATGAGGGAAAGCACGTCGATTTTTCTGATCTCACTTTCATAAAAGAGCGTCGTGCACACAAGATCGAGAAAGGGAAACCCGAAAGCATCTACCACTTCGAAGGCATGGAGACATGGGCGTCTGTCCAGGAGCGCGTCGCTTCCTTCCTCCGGGAAGTCCTGCCACACCACCGCTCCGAGCACATCGTCATCGTGACCCATGCGGATCCTGTGATGAACATGCGCGCGTTTTTCAGCGGGACCGATCCGGTGAAACTCAGCCACCAGCCCTATCCCGGTTTTTCCTCTCCAGAAAGCTATTTCTGGGACCATGACCATGAAGCTTCGCTTGATCTCCACCGTGAAACGGTCGATGCGATCAGTTGGCCGGGAGCGGAGGTAAAGGGTCAGACCGTGCAAGCAACATTTGTCCGGCACGGACAGACGGACTGGAACAGGGATTCCATCATGCAAGGACAGGAGGGAGACCGATCGCTCACGGATCTCGGGAAAAAACAGGCGGAGGAAACGGCGAAGCTTTTGAAGAAGCAGAAATTCGACGGCATCGTCTGTTCGGATCTGAAGCGCACCGTCGAGACGGCGAACATTATCGCAGCAGCATTAGGTCTCCCTATCCTGGAACAATCCTCTCTGCTACGGGAGCGCTCCGTCGGAGAATGGGTGGGAAAACCTGCGAAAGAAATTCTGGATCAGTTTCCTCTCCTCATCGCCAATGGCGAAGACGGCGTGCACCACGTTACGCCGCCGGGAGGAGAATCTCTTTCGCAATTTCTCCGGCGGGCGGAGCTCTCCGCAAAACATATGCTTGCGCAGTATCCCGGGAAAAAGATTCTCGTGGTGACACACGGCGGCATGGTCCGGGCAATGCTTTGCGTGACCCAAAATATTTCCTACATGGAGGCTGTGGCAACGAGTCCCAAAAACGGAGAGGCCGCCGAGATTCCTCTTCATCCCCGCTTCCGCCGCATCCCCGAAGTCCTCGACTGCTGGTTCGAATCCGGCTCGATGCCGTATGCACAGCAGCACTACCCGTTCGCATTCCAATCGCATAATTCCGAATTCCGAACCTGTCCTGAGCCTGGTCGAAGGGTTCCGAATTCCGAATTTCCTCCAGGCTTCCCCGCCGACTTCATCGCCGAAGGCATCGACCAGACCCGCGGCTGGTTCTACACGCTCTCGGTGCTTTCCACTGCACTTTTCAATGAGTCCGCCTTCAAAAACTGCATCGTGAACGGCATCGTTCTTGCGGAGGACGGAAAGAAAATGAGCAAGAGATTGAAAAATTATCCGGAGCCGACCGAAGTCGCGGAGAAGCATGGAGCAGATGCGGTGCGTTTTTCCCTGATGCGTTCTCCCGCCGTGCGCGGCGAAGACCTGCGCTTCAGCGAAAAGCTCGTCGAAGAGACAGTCCGCAGTGTGATCCTTCCTCTCTGGAACACGTACAGCTTCTTTGTGACCTATGCGAACGCGGCGGACTGGAAGCCGACGGAGACGCGCCGCAAGAGCACCCATCCGCTCGATCGTTGGATCACAAGCGAGATTCAGGATCTTGTAAACCGCATGACCACACAGCTCGATGGCTACGATCTCTCAGCGACCTGTGCGGAGCTCGGCGAGACGATCGACGCGCTCACCAACTGGTACGTGCGCCTCTCGCGCCGCCGCTTTGCTGGAAAAGGCATCGTGGAAGCGGAAGAAGCGAGCGGCGATCTTGAACGCGGCGAACAGCATGATGCACTTGTGACGCTCTATGACGTCTTGCTCACTCTCTCGCAGGTCCTCGCGCCGTTCTGCCCGTTCACGACGGATGCGATCTACTTGAATCTCGTTTCGCAAGAGCACGGGTCCATCCATCTCACGGATTGGCCGGAAACACGGAAGCTCGCGCAGGAAGAATCCGAGCTGATCCAAAAGCACACGTTCCTGCGTCTCGTGGTTTCACTCGGAAATTCCATCCGCTCGAAAAACAAAATCAAGACGCGGCAGCCGCTGGCCAAGATCACGGTAGCGATTCCGAAAAATATGAAGAGCAGTGCGCTCACGGCAGAAGACCAGGCGCTGCTGATGCAGGAGCTCAACGTGAAGGAGATCGCGCTTGCGGATGACCCCGGGAAGCTGGCGCAGATTGTTGCGCTTGTAGATGCCAGAAAGGTCGGACCGCGGCTCGGCAAACGCGTGCAGGAAGTCATCGCCGCCGGCAAGCGCGGAGAATTCACACAGAAAGCGGATGGAAGCGTCCTGATCCTCGATGAAGTGATGACGAGTGACGAAGTGCAGATCCAGTACCGTGGCGCGGAAGGAACGGATGTCGCCGCCGACGGCGGTATCGTCGTAAGTCTGGATACGAAGGTGACGCCAGTGCTCGAAGCTGAAGGCCTCGCCCGTGATCTCATTCGCGAGATCCAGAAGCTCCGGAAGGACTCCGGTCTTGCATTCACCGACAAGATCGCATTACAGGTCTCCGGAATCGACGATATTGTGAACACCTTCAAAGGAGCCATTGCGGAAGAGACGCGGGCAACGTGGAAAGAAAATAACGGAACGGCGAATGATGTGGAGATTGAAGGGAAGAAGGTGACAATCAAATTTATTCCTCTCGGGTAAATACCCCGCTCTCAGAGAGCGATGCTACTCGTGAAGCACGGTAAACTCCCTGCATGAGCAGCAAGCACAT
>MFXS01000005.1:49062-54527 GCA_001788925.1 Candidatus Peribacteria bacterium RIFCSPHIGHO2_01_FULL_55_13 | reverse complement strand
CCGGTAAGGCGTGGGCTGCCAACGGCATCGGCAATATTCCCGATATCATCGGCACCAACGCCGACATCCGCACGGTGATCATCGATATCCTCAAAGCCGTCTTGAACTTCATGGCTCTTGTCGCCGTCGTGCTCATCGTGATCGCCGGTATCCGCCTCGTAATCTCCCAGGGAGAAGAATCCGAGAAGGACAAGGCGAAGAAGACGATCATCTACGTGATCATCGGTCTCGTGGTCATCGTTCTCGCACGCGCGATCGTGGAGTTCGTGGCCGAGGTGCTCCAAATCTAATACGTTTCGTTCGCATTCCGAAAAAGCTTCCCGCAAGGGGGGCTTTTTTCTTTGTCTCTTGTCTCTTCGGTTCTTTATCGGATTACTTTCTGATGCGCGTCGCCGTCGGAGGCACGATCTCCGGAAACGCTTCATAGCTCACGGGCTCCTTCTCCACCGCCGGTTCCGCCTCGGCCTTCATGCCGTCACGAACGATGATGGCGTCCTTGCGGATCTCGACAACATCGCTGATGGGGAGCGCGACGCCCGGGCGGAAAAATCTCCGGGGAAAGAGCCATTCCACCCGCATCTTCTCGGTGTCGAACTGAACATCCCTGCAGGTCCCGAGCAACCTGCCGCTCTCGGTACGGATGGGCTGCCCCACGACGGTGCGGCCGCTTGCGATGACGGGCGCAAGGCGAATGCGGTCTTCGAGCGGTGCAAATGCGTCGCGTCCGCTGATCTGCACCACCGCACCCCAGTGAATGATGTCCTCAAAGGCGCAGAAAGGATGCTCGGTTCCGGTGAGCCCCGCGGGCACTGCGACAAAAATCCCCTCCACTTTTCCCGTATCGGGATGCAGGAATACTCCCGACAGAGTCCCGAGAAGCTCGCCGGCGCGATCGACGACGCTTGCGCCCCGGCAGGTGGTGAGACGAACATGCATACCTGACGGAAAGCATAAAGCATAAAGCAAAGAGCATAAAAGATTTTACCTTTATGCTTTATGCTTTTTACATTCGTACGAATGGTCTCTATGGCATTTCGAATTCCTTTTGCTACAGTGGACCCCATGCACCTCTTCTCTGGATCCAGCCACCCCAAGCTCGCCGAGGCGCTTGCGAAGGAACTCAAGACCAAGCTCGGCACCATCGTGCTGAAGGCCTTCAGTAACGGAGAGCGATACGTACGCTTCCAGGAATCCGTCCGCGGCAAGGACGTGTACCTGCTGCAGACCGGAACGTTGAATCCGAATGAGGACCTGATCGAGCTCTTTTTGATCTGCCAGGCGGCAAAGCTGAGCTTCGCCAAGTCCGTGCACGTCGTGATGCCGCACTTCCCCTACGCACGCCAGGACAGAGTAGCGACCCCTCGGGAACCGATCTCCGCCAAGCTCGTCGCGCACCTGCTCGAGGAATCCGGCGCGGACCATGTCATCACCATGCATCTGCACTCTGACCAAATCCAGGGGTTCTTCAGTATCCCCGTGGACGTGCTCGATGCGCGGCCGATCCTCGCCGATTACCTTCTCAGTAAGAAGCTCAAGGACTTCGTCATCGTCGCTCCGGATATCGGCTCGGCCAAGACCGCTAAAAAATTCGCCGACCTTGTGGGCGCGGAGCTTGCGATCCTCCATAAGACCCGGCCCGAGCACCACAAGGCGGAGATCCTCGAAGTGGTGGGAGCAGTCGCAGGCCGCACCTGCGTCATCGTCGATGACATGATCGATACCGCAAGCACGCTCGCCGCCGCACGCACCGAGCTTCTGAAGCGCGGAGCGAATAAAGATGTGTACGCGATGGCCACCCACGCGATTCTCTCGGGACCCGCCATTGAGCGCCTGAACAAGGCGAAGTTCAAAGAGATCGTCGTCACCGACAGCCTTCCGGTGAAAAAGAGCGCCATCCGCGGCCTGACAGTCCTCCCCATCGCCCCCATGCTCGCGCAGGTGATCGGGCACATTGACCGGGGAGAGAGCGTCACGGCCATCTACCACCGGTAAGCGAATGATCTATTCCATACAGTATTCGAAGTGGGAGTCAGCGCTGTTATGGATCTTGCCAGGGTGCGCCCTTGTTGTTTTGGGAATCATACGCTGGGGGCATTTCGGTGATGCGCAAGTGGATTGGGGGCAGGAACTGGCTGTGGCGTGGCAGTTGTCGGAGGGGAAACACCTGTATGCAGACATCGCATATTACCGCGGGCCGTTTTCGCCCTACACCAATGCGCTGTTCATGCAGGTATTGGGGGCCTCCGTTCGAACCCTTATGGCATGCAATCTCGCCATCGCTTCCGCAATCACGTACGGCATCTTTTGGACCGTCCGGCGTGCTACCAATCTGCCAGTGGCCTGCACCACGGCATGCGCCTTTGTGCTGATGTTTGTGTTTTCTGAGCAGGGGTATGTGAACACATTTAATTATATTACCCCGTTCGTCCACGAATTGCCCCATGGCATTCTCCTCGCACTCGTTGGTCTCCTCTGCATGGAACATGCGCTTGATTCTAAGCGCCTTCATTGGGTTCTCGCTGCCGGGCTCAGCTTCGGACTCGCCCTCCTCACGCGCATCGAAATCAGCGTTGCCCTCACGGGAGCAATTCTTGTCTGGGCGGCAACGGCGTGGTGGCAATCTTCACTATCCGGGAAAACCATAGTGAACGGCTCTGCAGTGTATATTCTGGCCGCTCTCTTCCCCGTATGCATTGCAATCGTTGCCCTGCACGGCACCATGGAGTGGCACTCTGCTGTCGCGTCGGTTTTTGCCTCGTACGTAACCATATTCACCACTTCGATCGCAGGCAGCCCGTTTTATATGTTTGTCACGGGACTCGATGATCCTGCAGCGGGGATATTTTGGATTGGCACGGGAACATTTCTCTTTGCATTTTGGATGACAAATTTTTTTCTTGCCTCGAAACGCTTTGCGGCACAGGACCCGTGGGGCGCCTGCATTCTTGTGATTCTGGGTCTTTCTCCGGTGCTCTACGGCACATTCGCCTATCTTCCCCCTCTCGTACACGGGCTCGTGCTCCCCGTCACCACCATCGCCATAGGCGCTCATGTCGTACGCACAATAGTCCGCACCAGGGCGCAAGCGAACGTCACATTGCGCATCACCGCTGTTGTCACCGTTTTTTCACTCCTCCTGCTGAGCAAGATTATCCTTGCTCCCCACATTCGGTTCTACGGCTTTGCACATGCAATGCCGGGGTACCTGCTGCTCATCTCGGTGCTTCTCTGGTGGGTCCCCCGCCATACACGGGCGATCCTCCCCGAACGCTCGCACCTTGTATTTGTCGCCCTTGTATCGTTCACCGTTCTCTGTGACGTCTTTGCAAAGACATGGATAGACCGGCGAATCAGTGATTCCAAAATCCTTGCACTGGGAACCGGGGAAAATCGTTTCCTGGTTGCGGATCGCCCGCGCAATGTCCCCTACGCGGCGTTTTTGCAAAGTGCCCCCGCCCTCATTCCTCCAGGATCCTCTTTGGCGGCCATTCCTGAAGGAGCAATGATGAACTTCATTTTGGATCTTCCACTCGTAACCGGTTTCACAAATTATCTGCCCACGGATTTCATCATCTACGGGAAAGAGCGAATAGAAAAGAATCTCTATACCCATCGTCCGGATTTCATCTTACTGACGCACAAAGATACGAGCGAATTTGGATATCCGCTCTTCGGGGCCACACCGGAATACGGCGGCGATGTGATGCAATGGTTGGAGCGCGAATACAAGCAAATTGCGCTGTTTGGAGAGCAGCCTCTCACGCATCTGAAAAGCGAGGGGGTGGCGTTGTGGAGGAGGAAGGATTTCAAGCTTCCCCAAAATCCTCAGGATGTGCCTTCTCTCCGTTGACGGAAAAGCCATTCATTCGTACCCTTCTCCATGTGCGATAAAAGATGCCTGTCTGGCGCTCGCGCAGTGATTTTTGTCTATACTGTCGATACCGGGCGACTAGCTCAGCTGGTTAGAGCGCGACACTGATAATGTCGAGGTCGGCAGTTCAAGTCTGCCGTCGCCCACCATCTATTGGTTCACAATTCAGGTATGCGCATCCGGGACTATGGAATTTCCCTCGGCGTCGCGCTCTACATCTTCCTGACGCTCAACGGCCTTGCCTATACCGTCGCCCAGCGATCACTTTTACCAAGGCGAGCGGTGCGCTTTTTCTACGGCATGCTGGCGCCGTACCAAAGCTACGGAACGAACAATGTGGAGCTTGTTGCCGAGGGAAAAACGAAGGATGGATCGTGGGAAACGATCGACCTCCTCCCCTACTTTCCCGGAAGCACTGGTGAACGGACATTCCGGGAATTGCTTTTAAGTCGGCGTGCACAGGGGGAGACGGCCACTGCACAGGGATACGCCGGTCTCGCAGAGCAGATTCGTATCAAAGAGATGGACCGGGGAAGAAGTTACAGCGAAGTGCGGCTCCACATCGATACCTGGCCCATGGCGCCGGATGGTTATGAAGTGCTGCGACTTCCTGTCTTCACGAAAGCGATTGATCCCGTTTCTCTCGAATGATGCGAAAGCTTCTTCATGCTTCGCGCCAGTTCTTCCTGGAGCCCATCGCTCCACACAGTCTCGCCGTGATGCGCATTGCGCTCGGGGGAACACTGGTAATTCTGTGGCTACGCTATCTGCCCCATGTGGATATGTATTTCAGTCATCAGGGATTGGCGCTTCCGTACATTGATCCCATGCCGGGCTCGCTCTCGATGCTCCTCACCCATCCGCCGCTTTCGGTCGCCTACGCGCTGTATGGACTGCTTTTGATCGGAATCCTCGGGATGCTGCTTGGGTACGGCTACCGCGCTGCAAGCCTCCTCACGATCGTGCTTCTCGTCTACCTCGGGTTGCTCTCCTTCCATAACTTCCTCGCGTCCTGGGGGCGGCTGCTGTTCTTCACGACGGTGATTCTGGGCATGAGCGGGGCCGATAAGACCTACTCACTACGGATGTATTTCAAAAATGGATCGTGGACGGCGTGGGAAAAAGTCGATGCATGGCCGCAGCGCATCCTCGCTATCCAGATCGCAATGACGTACTTCGGCGTAGGGCTCCAAAAGACCTTCCTGCCGGACTGGCAGAGCGGCGAGATCCTCGCGTATGCATTCGTGAACGGCTGGTCGACTCCCCTCGCCCATACCATTGCCCAGTGGAACATGCCGATGTGGGTCTACGACGGGATGACCATCGGCGTAAAGATTCTCCATGGCGCACTGCCGATCACCCTCTGGATGCCGCGGTATCAGAAATATGCTTTCGCCGCCGGCGCGGCGTTCCACATCGGCGTGACCGTGGTAATGGGAATGTGGTGGTTCCTGCTTCTCGTGCCGCTGTATGCGGCGTTTGTGAATCCACAACGTTTTGTAAAACCGGGCAACTCCCGCCCCTTGCACGGCACGGGAAAAGCGTAGAATGGATGGAAATATTTCTTCCCCCTTCCATTCCATGACCCCCTTCG
>MFXS01000005.1:9560-49011 GCA_001788925.1 Candidatus Peribacteria bacterium RIFCSPHIGHO2_01_FULL_55_13 | reverse complement strand
GTCTTTGAGGTCGACACAGTGCACAACATCGTGCATATCGTCTCGGGCCTTGTGGCGCTTTTCGCCTCCGGCTCCTACGGCCACTCGCGCCTCTTCCTCATCATCTTCGGCCTCGTCTACGGTATCGTGGCGGTGCTGGGATTTGCGATGGGCGGCGACATCGTTGGCCTCTTCCACGCCAACCTAGAGGACAACTACCTCCACACAGCCATTGCGGTGGTGTGCCTTGCGGTGGGATTTGGGAGCAAGAAATCGGTTTAGCTGCTCAGCTTCTCAGCTGCTTAGCTTTTCGGGGGATGCATCTTCACGCGAAACATGCTGTGGAGATTTTTCCCCTGAGCAGCTGAGCAGCTGAGCAGCTGAGCAGCTGAGCAGCTGAGAAGCCAAGAAGCTGAGAAGCTGAGAAGCTCAGCGTCGGATCCACTCCACAAACGCCCCAATCGGCAGCGCATAAGCAAACTCCTCTCCTTTTTCGCGGATGCGGGATACTTCGCTGCGGCCGATATCCAGCGTGAAATCGATCGTCCGGTCGCGGCCATTTCCCGCAAAGACGATTTTTTCGACCAGTGCGGAGTGCGCGTTCAGCGGGATGATGCGGGTTTCCAGAGAGAAGGCTGCGCCGGCACTTCGCAGCATCTCACGTGCCTGCGATTCCACAAACAAAGCATCAAAGAGAGCCTCGGGAGCGTCCACGGGTTCAAGAGCTTTTGTAGCGGATGAAGGAGCAGAATCCGCAAGCACCCGGCCTTCGACTCTGTCGAGACGCTTGAGCACCGAAAGCGTCTCGCGTGCCTCCGGGGAAACGGAGGGAATGTTTTTGGAAAGCGTGAATATTGTTGCGGCAATAAACCGCGCACGCGCGGGGTATCCGCCCTCTTCGCGCGACTGTGCAAGCGCACCAAGGCGGATGATCAGTTCGTTACCGATGGAGGCACGATCCGCAGATGCCTGCACCGAGGCAAGAAGTTCTTCCTGCCAACGGTTCCATGCGGAGGCATGGCCTGCGGCGTCGCTCCTATCCGCGTAGGGAAACAGGAAGAGTCGAAGTGCCGCGGTTTCGCCGTCATGCGCAGGCGCGGGAAGCGTCCATGCAACGGTAGAAACGGCAGGATGGAGCGAAAGCAAAAGCCACAAGTCACTTTGGGAAAGCAGGATCGGAAGCAATTGCTGCTGCATGGCAGAGGAACGATCGTCTGAAAAGAGAAGAGTCGCAGCGACACTGCGGGCCCGCGGAGTGGAAAATGCTTCGGCGAGATCCGGACGCAAAAGAAGTTCCTGGACGGTGATGACATCGTCGGATTCCACGCGTGAGCGCAGAACACCGAGAACGGACTGGGACCATTCGGCTGCCCGCCGGTTTCCTGCTTCGGGCAGTTCCGCGACTCCGGCTTCAGGCTTCAGCGGAATCTGCACCCGGGCTTCGGGGAGAGTGTTTTTGACGAGAATCGTCTGCAGAAGTTCACGCTGCTCATCCCAGAAACGCTTCGGCAAAGGGCGAACGGAGCGCGCGTCCATCCAGGCCTGCGCTCCTTCTTTCCAAAGAGGTAAGGATTCCCCGGTGATCTTCCACTGCATGCCCACAGGCACCACGGCGCGCAGAGCACCTTTGGTGAGGAGCACGGGAGTGGTAAGCGCGGCCACGGTAATGCCGTTTCCACTTTTGGTGATGTGATATCCGCCTCCGATCGACTGGACGCGAAACGCTCCCACACGAAGTTCAATGGGAGCATGGGATACGATGAGAGCTGATCCTTCGAGAAGCTCCGGGATGGATTCCGTTTCATCCATACGTGCTCCCTCGAGCACAATCCCCTGCACGCCCGACGGATGTACGATGAGCGTCTGGCCGTGGCTCAAAAACGGAGCAGAAACCGCCTGCATTCCGCCGGAGCTATTCGCCGCAACTCCCGTCCCGAGAATACTCAGGGCCAGAAGCGGCAGAATCACAGAATGACGGTGGGAAGGGCGGGGCATAGAAATTTGTGTTTTCCTTATAGTATAGCGGAAACGACGCATTCTTTGGAGGGGGCCGGAGTTGAGTTTTCTTTACATTGTTCTCCAATCACACGGCCAGTTGCTTTCGCATGTGGGCGCCATAGACCGCCAATGCCAATGCATCGGCCGCATCAGCAGGGGTGGGAACGGCATCGAGCTTCAGCCAGCGCAGCAGCATCGTCCCCATCTGGGTTTTATCGGCCGCGCCGTCGCCGGTGATGGCAAGCTTAAGTTGCATGGGAGTCACTTCAAGCACAGGAATTCCGCGCTTCCCCAGAAGCATGAGATACACGCCGCGCGCATGAGCGACATTGATCGCGGTCTTTTCGTTCTTGGCGAAGAAGATTTGTTCCACCACCGCCAACTCCGGCTTTGCTTCATCGAGGATCTGTTCGAAATCCGCCGCGATCTCCTGCAAACGCTCAGAAAGAGGCAATGCGGTATCGGAGGTGATGGCCATCCAGTCGAGAGCGCTTAAGCTGTCTCCTTCCGCTTCGATCACGCCGATGCCAGTCGTCGAGAGGCCGGGATCGACTCCAAGAATGCGCATGGGCTCATCATACCGGAACCGATATGTTCATGGGCTGGATGCTCCCCTCCTCCACTTGCCATATCATCGCTTCCGCAAGCGATTTCGGAGCATGTGTGGCCGTGATGAAGACCTGATGGTCGCCGAAGGCCGAAAGAAGCGCCTTTTGATGATTCGTATCGAGCTCCGAGAAAACGTCGTCGAGGAGGATCACGGGCTTCTCTCCGCGCTGAAGTTCGAGGTAGCTGCCAAGGAGAAAGAGGAGCGCCAACACCGCCGTCCGCTGCTGGCCGCGGGATGCAAACGAAGGAAGATCGCGATCGGAAACGCGGATACCCCAGTCGTCACGGTGCGGACCGGTGCTTGTGGCCTGCAACAGGATGTCGCGCTCTTCGATACGGGCCAACTCCTGAAGGATCTCTTCTTCGATGGAGTCTGCTGTACGTGCTTTGCTCGTCCGCTCGTACTGGAACGCCGGTTGGTCCCACGCTTCTCCCAAACGATGAAGCTCCTCGCTGAGGGTGCACTGGAGGACTTCCAGAAGTTCCAGCCGCCGCAAGGTGACCTGCGCGCCTTCTTTGGCGAGGATGGCATTCCAGAGCGCCAGGTCGTCGCGTCGTCCTGTCCCCTGGGCGATGTGCCGCAAAAGCGCCGCACGCTGCTTGAGGGTCTTTTGATAGGTATCGAGGGTCATGCGGTATCGGGGAGAGACCTGCTGCAAAGTGCGATCCAGCAGCCGACGGCGATGAGTGGGCGAGCCTGTGAAGAGATCCAGATCCTGCGGCAGGAAAATGACCGTGGGCAGGATGCCGAAGAATTCTTTTGCCGGGGCCCGCACATCCCGCACAAAAAAGGCCCGGCGCTTGCGGGGACTGCGTTCACTCACGGCTTCGAGGACATTCTCTTCCTTTGTGTCGCTCCTAATCTCGGCGCGGATGCGATAGTACTGCTCGCCCCACAGAACAAGCTCCTCTTCATCCCGGCCGAGAAAGGACTCCCCTTCCGAAAGCACCCCGATGGATTCCAGGATGTTGGTTTTCCCCGCGCCGTTTCGGCCTAAAAGAAGATGGATAGACGCCTCCGGAAGCACCCAATCGAGTTTCCGGTACGAACGAAATTGCTCAAGCTGAAGCCTCTGTATACGCACAGCCGTAGCTTATCGTACTTTTCAATTCTCAATTTTCAATTTTCAATTTTTTCGCCTCTTCCACCAGCTGCTGCACCACCTGCAGGTACGCCCTGCGCTTGATATAGCGGGAAACTTCGTGCGGAAGCACCCACTTGTACGCATCGATCTCCTTGCCGTCGACCTGGATTTCCTGACCGGGATCCGGAACCGCAAACGCAAAGCGGATGCACTGGCCGCACACATGGTCCGGCCGGAACCTGCGGAACGACGCGGGAAAATCGTACTGATAGCAGCGCTTGCTCACACTGATGATCGTGGCGGAGATGCCGGCCTCTTCTTTGAGTTCCCTGAGCGCCGCACTCTCGGTGTTTTCCCCTGCTTCCACTCCCCCCTGGGGCAGCTGCCAGGCATCGCGCTTGCGGGGTTTGCGGAGAAGCAGCATCTCCCATGTGCCGTCCTTTCCCCGCGGACGCAGGACGAGGAGCGATGCGCAGGCGCGGTAACAGTCGTTCATGCCAGTACTATAGCGCAGAAGTCGACGGAGATTGCGCACAACAAAAATCTAACCTCTCCATTTCCGACTTGCCCCTCCGTAGTCCGCCTCAGCGGACGAAGGGGGGTCAAGCCGAATGCCTCTCTTCCTTCAGCTTCACCTTCACACGCTTGCGGCAGATCGAGCAGAATTTGACCAGTTTCTCCGCATGCTCCTTCCACGCTTTGCCACGCTTGTCCTGCTTATGAAAACGGAAACTCCCGATACGATTACCGGTTTCGGAACAGAAGGCCGCAAAAACAGTGCGCTTACCGCGAGTCATACCTGCGGAGTGTATAGAGGAAAAAGCAAAGTGTAAAAAGGAAAATAGAAGTATTTATTCTTTATGCTTTTTGCTTTATGCATTCCCCTGAATGTACGTAAACACCCCATTCGCCGCTACCGCTCCCTCCCCTGCCGCCGTTGTGAATTGCGCGAAGTGATTGCTTTCGCTGGTGTTGTCGCCGGCTGCGAAGAGTCCGGGCACCGAAGTCTGCTGATCAGGCGTCACCGCGATGAAGCCCTTGTCGTCGAGTTTTGCACCCAGGCCGGTGGCGAGTCCCACCGAAGGAATGGATCCTACTTCGATGAAGACGCCGTCGACTGCTATGGAATCCGATCCCTCGAAGGGCTTGTCGAGTTTCACACCTTTAACCTTGGCATCACCGAATATTTCCAAAACATTGCGCTCTAATACAAATCGAACGTTGGGTCTCGCCTTCACGCGATCCACCCAGTACGGCTCCGCGCGGAATTCGTTACGCCGGTGGATGAGATACACGGTCTTCGCGACTTGTGCGGCGATCGCGGCACCTTCGACTGCCGAATCTCCTCCGCCGATCACGGCAACATCTTTGTTGCGATAGAAGAATGCGTCGCACGTTGCACAGTAGGTAACGCCTTTGCCGGAGAATTCCTTCTCGCCTTTCGTCCCGAGCATTCTTTTTGCTGATCCCGTCGCGAGGATGACGGTCTTTCCTTCGATGACTGCGCCATCCTGCAGGGTCATACGAAAACCACCGGCGATCTTCTCGAGCTTCTCCACACGCGCGATCTTGTGCGTGACTTCCTCAAACGACGTCGCATGCTTCTTGAAGTTCTCCATGAGATCCGGACCTTTGATATCGATGATCCCCGGCCAATTGCCTACTTCTGCCGCCGTAAGCCCCATCCCCCCGTCTTCCGCGCCCACGATGAACGTCTTGAGCTTGTAGCGCGCGGTGTAGATGGCCGCGGTGTAGCCGGCACAGCCAAGGCCGATGATCAGGACGTCAAACATAGTCCAAGTATAATTGAGAATTGAGAATTGAGAATGGAGAATTAATTCTCCATTCTCAATTCCTCCATTCTCAATTGACCCATCCGCGTGCCCGCATCGCCGCAACGATCCTCCGTAGTCCCACCGCAAACGCCGCCTCGCGGTACGTCATCTTTTCCCGGTACGCGGTACGACGCACGTCGCGGAACGCCGCAAGCATCACGCGCTTGAGATCATGATCGATGCGCTCGGCTGTCCACTGTTCGCCCGATCTTCCTTGCACCCATTCGAAGTAGCTCACCGTGACACCACCGGCATTGGCAAGAACATCGGGAATCACTTTCACCTTTTTCTTCGCGAGAATCGCATCCGCCTCGGGAGTCGTCGGGCCGTTGGCGAGTTCAAGAATGAGTTTTGCGCGGATGTTTTTCGCATTGTCCGCCGTGATGACATTATCGAGCGCTGCAGGAATAAGGATGTCGCAGGGAAGCTCGAGCAGTTCTTCATTGGTGATCCGCTTTACGCCGTCCATCTTCATACGCTCCAGATCGCAGACGGACCCCGTGCAGTACTCCCCTGCCACCGTGCCGTTCTTGCGCTTGTACTTCTCGATACGAACCGGATCGAGCCCTTCGGCGTTGTAGATGCCGCCGTGGGAATCCGAAACCGCGACGATCGTGTAGCCCGCGCCGTGGAGCAGTTCCGCCATGTGTCCTCCGGCGTTTCCAAACCCCTGGATGACGACGCGAAGTTCACTGGGATCCAACGCATCGCGCTCGACGAGTTCCTGCAGAATGAAGAATCCTCCGCGCGCGGTGGCCGTGTCGCGCCCGAGCGATCCGCCATACGCCAGCGGCTTTCCCGTAATCATCGCGGGAGCGTAGGTGTTGGTGATTTTTTCATACTCGTCGCGCATCCACGCCATGATGTCCGGCGTCGTATTCACATCCGGTGCAGGGCAATCGATATCCGGCCCAAGATGCTTTGCAAACGCCCGGACGTAGGCCCGCGAGACCTCCTGGAGCTCCCGCTTGCTCAAGTCCTTGGGATTGCACTGCACGCCGCCTTTTCCTCCGCCAAAGGGAATATCCACGACGGCCGTCTTGATCGCCATGAGTGCTGCGAGCGCTTTCACTTCATCGAGATCCGCATCCTGATGGTACCGGATGCCCCCTTTGTAGGGACCACGCGCGTTATTGAACTGCACACGAAAAGCGGGAAAAGTCGCCTTCTTCCCGTCGTCTTTTTTTATGGTGATCTCCTCGCGGTGGATCGCCTGGGGCTCATTGAGCATTTTGCGTTCCGCAGGACTCACTTCGATTTTCGTAAGGACCTCTTCCAGTATCGTTTTGAACCGTGTGTACGGAGTGGATTTCTTGGCAGTCATAATAAGAAAAGAAGGAGATACACGCAGACTACAGAGACGTAGGACGTCCGCAACCTGTTACGAATATCGACAGTTTTTGGCTTCAGCCTTCAACAAGACATGATCCCGCAGAGTTCACACACCCCGTCGAGGACCTTGTTCTGCGCTTGCAGGGAACGCTTCGCGATGGTCTCTCCGCGCTTTGCATCCACCCCTACGCCACGCCAGACCTGAAGATGCTCCTCTTCCTTGAGGTGCTCGTCGAAGTAGATCTGTGCGTCTTCGGACGAGAGGTTGTACCACTCGCAGAGGCCTTCCTTCTTGGTCTTCGCAATCTTCGGAAGCTCGGCTTCCAGGCTGTACATCGTGATGACGCCCTCTTCGAACGTACCGTCGGCAAGCTGCTCGAGTTCCATCACCGCCGCGGTGACCGTAGCGCTCGGCTTGTACGTGATGAGTTCCTGCTCCGAGACACCAAGACTCTTGGCAAACCTCTTCCAGAGATCCACGTGCTCCTGCTCCTCGATCCGGTTCTTCTCAATCATCCCGGCAAGTGCGTGATTCCTCTCATCAGCCCGTACGCGCACACGTTCCACGATGCTCGGAATCCGGTTTACCAGGTGAAAGTACTCCTTGGCATAGATCTGAAGATCCTTGAGCGTGAGCTCGCCCTTGCTCCACTTCTGGTAGAACGGGTGCTTCAGGAGGCTCATCTCGGCGATCAGGGAGTCGAAGGTGGCGGGGGAGGTCATGGAGTGGGAGGAAAGTGACCGCATGATAGCAGATGATCAGTGGGTTATTTCAAACATCCACCCATACAATCTCTGCGCTCCTTCCACGAGTCTCGGCCCCGGCCTATTCAGCAACGAATCATCAATGACGCGCACATGCCCTTTCTGTATCGCCGTTAACCGGTCCCATCCCGAACGCTTTAGCAATAATTCCTTAGGAGCCAAGCTCCCCGCTCCACACCAGCTGATGACGATCAGATCAGGATTCCATTGTTCCACTTGTGCAAGCGTCACCTGAGGACTGAGCGCACCTGGCGCAACGGGGAATTGTTCCCCACCTGCGATGCGTGCGATTTCCGGAACCCAGTTCCCGGAAGCAAACGGAGGGTCGTGCCATTCTTCGACGTAGAGACGTACCTTTGGTGCGTCTCGGCGACGCATTGCGGCCGCCTTCTTCTTCACCTCCTGAAATCCCTTCTGCATCTGCGCAATCAATTCCTTTGCTTGCGGCTCACGTCCGACAATCATGGCGATCTCCCGGATAGATTCGTAAATCGCATCGAGAGTCCGGGGATCCTGATGAATACTCGGAAGTCCCGTAGCCTTCATCATCGTTGCAAGCTCCAGCTGGATGACTGTGGATGTGAAAATCACCTCGGGGTTGTACTGCTTCAGCTCTGCAAGGTCGACGTTCACATGATCGCGGACATGCGGAAGGGCTTTGGCTTCTTCCGGAAAATTACTGAATTGATCCGTGCAGACGATCTGCTTCCCTACCCCAAGTGCGAAAAGAATCTCGGTAGCCGCCGGGGAAAGTGACGCGATACGCACGCTTCGATAGTACTCCCGCTTCGCTGCACAAGATTTTACGTAGTGACCAAGGAGTTACAGATTAACCAATCGCGGTTATACGTTTACTCATACAAAACAGCTATATTGTAGGCATATGAAAATCGGTAA
This sequence comes from Candidatus Peribacteria bacterium RIFCSPHIGHO2_01_FULL_55_13, assembly GCA_001788925.1. GTDB lineage: Bacteria > Patescibacteriota > Gracilibacteria > Peribacterales > Peribacteraceae > 2-12-FULL-55-11. Next base: position 40,511 of record MFXS01000005.1, on the reverse strand, counting down.
GCATATAGTTACAACTAGCGATTGGATCGCCATCGGAGCTGCAATAATAAGTGCGGGTTCTCTTTGGGTATCATTTCTCTCTTGGCAAACATCAAGCAATTCTCTTGAGAGTGAAGGACCTGACCTGAAATTTGTCGAAGATGTGATGGAAAAACAACCCGAAGGTCATCATATGATTTCTTACGAGCTTAATAACTTTGGTGAAAGACCGGCGAAAGATATACAGATTGAAACGTGTTTCTTTACGCAGAAAGAAAATTCCGTTGTCCCAATTAGTCAAGACATTCGAGATCTTGCTAATGGTTTGTCGCCAAGAGAAGCCTTCGCAATGACTGGCAGCTTAAAAATTAATCCCGAACCGAGATATGTGGTTAGAACCTTAAGATATTTTGACGAGCTGATAGATCGGCCAATTCAAGAAAGCTTCTTTTATGTAGTAGATTCATCACAAAAGAATGGAATCCATACACTAGACAATAGCGACACAAAACAAGTGTTACTTCGTTCGCTGTCGAGTTGTGCTTGGACGGTCTCGTGTGCAATTCAATAGAACTAAAATTCTGGTGCCATGGGAGGGACTTGAACCCTCAATCCCTTACGGGAACGCGATTTTGAGTCGCGCGCGTATACCATTCCGCCACCATGGCACGGATGTATTCTACCTCACGTTTGGTTGGGAACATCATCTCCCCCAGGTACTATTTTCCCATGCGCCCTGTCCTCGTTCTCCAACACGCCGACCACGAAGCACCGTATATCCTCGGAGAAATCCTGAAGGAGAAGGGCATCACGATGGATGTGCGCGATCTTCAGCGGGGAGATGCGACTCCTTCTTTGGAGAACTATGTCGCACTCCTCGTCATGGGCGGCTACCAGAGTGCGAATGACGATACCGAGGCGATGCACCGCGAACTTGCTCTGGTGCGATCAGCAATCGATCAGGGAATCCCTTACTTCGGCGTATGCCTCGGGCTGCAGGTAGGAGTGAAAGCGATGGGCGGAACCATCGTCAAAAATCCGGTGCGGGAAATCGGCGCAAAGGATCCTGAAGGCGCTGCCTTTACCGTGAAGATGACGGATGCAGGAAAGCGTGATTCGCTGCTTCAGGGAGTAGATGATCCACTGCCGATGTTTCACCTGCACGGAGAAACTGTGACGCTCACGCCTCAGATGACGCTTCTGGGGACCGGAACGTGGTGCCCTCATCAGATCGTACGGATCGCAGATCATGCATACGGCATCCAGGGGCATCTCGAAGTCACGAAGCAGGCATTGGAGCTCTGGTGCACGAAAGACGACTGGCTGCGTGCAATGGAGACAGCAGACCTGAAAAGGGATTGGCAGGAATTTTCCGTGTCGTACCGCAAAAATTGCGAGAGGATTTTCCACAACTTTCTGGAGATTGCTGAGGTAGGATGATACGGATGGAAACCTACGAATCCTTCAGCTTCGACTCCTACGCCTTCTACGCGGAGGAAGGTCTCATTGAACTCAAATACAGTCTGGATGATTCCATCCGCTTCATCGAGACGATCAAACTGCCGGAATCCGCAAAGCCTCTCGTCCCGGGCCCCAACCTCAATCGCCTTCTCTTTCTTCTTCACCTCATCGGTGGCATTAGTTACTACAAAGCGTACATCCCGAAGAAAATCGAAGTCCGCAGTGGTTCGCTCACTTCTGATGAAGCCGCGTTCTGGACACAGGTTTATGAGAATGGGCTTGGAGAATTTTTCTTTAAGAACAAGATTGATCATCGGGGGGTGGTGAAATTTCCGATTGAAACAAAAAAGGAGACGGACCAAAGGTCCGTCTCTACGGGAGACGCTTCACCGAAGGATAACAAGCAACCAGTAACCAGCAAACTGCTGGTCCCCTTCGGCGGCGGCAAGGATTCCATCGTCACGGCGGAACTGCTAAAAGCTGCCGGACATGACGTGACGCTTCTTCGCATCGGTCATCATCCTTTGATTACCGCTTTTGCAAAGAAGGCAGGGTTCCCGCTCCTTACCATCGAACGCAGACTGGATCCGATTCTTTTTTCTCTCAACGCGGAGGGTGCACTCAATGGTCACGTACCGATCACGGCGTATCTTTCGATTCTCTCCGTGATCATCGCAGACTTGTACGGATATTCCACTGCAGTGTGGAGCAACGAGCGTTCCGCGAGCGAAGGCAATACGAAGCTTCTCGATCTCGAAGTGAATCATCAGTGGAGCAAGGGAATAGCCTTTGAGAAATCGCTGCAGGAAATGCTTCAAGGAAAAACGGACGTGGTGTACTTCAGCCTGCTCCGTCCGTGGAGCGAACTTCGGATTGTGCAGGAGTTCTGCAAGCATCCGCAGTATTTCGGTTCATTTACGAGCTGCAACGAGAACTGGAAGCTCTTCAAGGCGAAGAAGAATGAGGGTGGCCTGCCACGCGAAGCTCGGCCGCAGCCGAGCGCAGTGTGGTGCCGGAAATGTCCCAAGTGCGCTTTTGCCTTCGCATTGTTTGCCGCCTTTCTTCCGAGGGCGGCATTGGAGAAGACCTTCGGCGGAAATCTGTTGGATTCCCCTTCTCTGGAACCGATTTTCCGCGAACTGCTCGGGCTTCAGGGCTTCAAACCGTTTGAATGCGTAGGCACACCCGACGAAGTCTCCGCGGCATTTCTCCTCGCACGCAAGCGCGGGGATCTGCAGGACACGGCGATGATGAAGATCTTTGAAGCGGAAGTAGTTCCGAAGATCAAAAATCCGGAGGCGTTGATACAGCGGGAATTGGCGGCTGTGGATGATCATGCGATTCCGAAAGAGTTCCAGAATGTTCTGCCGAAATAATGGATGGATGGGAGACGCAACAGCGTTGCGTCTCTACAATCACAACCGACGCTTTCTATGCTTCTCCACGATCTCAACGGCCGCACGGTCTGTATCCTCGGGTACGGCAAAGAGGGCAAAGCGATGGTGAAGGCTTTGGAAGAATTTGCGCCGGAATGTGCCATCACGATTGCGGATAAGAATCCGGCAACCCTCGTGGAAGGCGAAGCGCACGGGAAACAGATCGGTGAAGGCTGGCTCGAGAATCTGGGAACATTCGACGTGATCATCAAGTCTCCCGGCATCCCTCCCAAAGATATTCCGGCGAAGGTTGGAAAGAAGATCACCAACTCCACGCAAATCTTCCTCGAAGAAGCCGCCGCACGCGGAGCGACGGTGATCGGCGTGACGGGATCCAAAGGAAAGAGCACGACCTCAACGCTGATTCATGAAATCCTGAAGGCCGGCGACAAAAAAACATTCCTCGTTGGCAACATCGGAGAGCCTGCGATTGCGCACTTGAAAGACGCATCCCTAGATACAGCTCGTAGTGAGCCGCAGCGAACCATTTTTGTTCTGGAAATGAGCAGTTACCAACTCATGGATTGCCACGTGAGCCCTCCCATTTCTGTCATCACCACGTTCTTCCCGGAACACCTCGATTACCATTCGACTCGCTGCGGCTCGCTCATGGCAAGCCCCGCAAGCAGCACTCCACTAGAGAATTATCTGGAGGCAAAATCCCATATCACCCGCTTTCAAACCGAAGCGGATTTTGTGGTCTACGACGCGTCGTCTTCCGGTGCAGAAGAGATCGCGATGCACAGTCCCGGAAAGCGCATCGCCGCGCAGGCGGAAGATCTGCCTGCAGAATCGATGGAGCTGAAAGGTGAACATAACCGCCGCAACGCCGCGATCGCTTTTCTCACCACACGTCTCCTCGGAATTCCTGAGCGCGTCAGCATTCCCGTGATTCAGAATTTCCAAGGACTCCCCCACCGCCTGCAATCGCTCGGGATCCGTCACGGCGCAGAGTGGGTGGATGATGCGATCTCGACAACGCCGGAATCTACGATCGCGGCATTGAATGCACTGGGTGATCGCGTTGCGACAATCATTCTCGGCGGCCAGGATCGCGGCAACGATTTCACGGCGCTCGGAAAGCGCATTGCAGAGTCCAAGATCAAGACCGTGATCCTCTTCCCCGGCTCGGGCCCGCGCATCCGTGAAGCAATTCAGGCATCAAAGGCCCACATAGATTTTTTTGAAGTCGAAACTATGCAAGAAGCAGTCGAGAGGGCCAAATCGCAAATCGCAAATCGCAAATCGCAAATCGTCCCTATCGTTTTGCTGTCCACCGCCTCCCCCAGCTACGGAATGTTCCGGAACTTTGAGGAAAAGGGCGACGTTTTCCGCAGATGCATAGAAGGCAAAAATCTGGTATAATAGGTCCGTGAAACACATATTCCGCTATCCCAAACTTCTCGCCTTCTTTGCTTCTATCGTGTTTGCATACGTGCTCTTCAAAATGGGCGCGTTCCATTGGATCGAAGCTCATCTCGATGGTGCGAGCTACCCGAGCATGATCCTTGCCGGCCTCTTCTTCAGTTTCGGGTTCACATCGCCGCTCGCGGCTGCATATTTCTATGAAGTTTCACATATTGTGAATCCGTTTCTCGCTGCCATCCTCGCTGCTGCAGGCGCAACGCTTTCCGACATAAGCATCTTTCAGTTCACCCGTCTTTCGTTCCACGATGAGATCCAGCGCCTCAAAGAGACGCGGCTGATCCGGTGGCTACACGGACTCTTCCATCATGACGGTATCTCGCACGATTTTCGCAGCGCACTGCGGTGGATTCTCGCATGCATCGTGATCGCCTCCCCTCTCCCCGATGAAGTGGGGATGACGTTCGTCGTAGGATTCACGAACCTGCGCGGTTGGAAGCTGGCGTCGCTGTGCTGGGGCCTCAATACGGTCGGCATTCTCTTCATTATGTTGCTGGGACGCACTGCGGTGTAATGCAAAAAGCAAAAAGGATAATGAAAAAAAACTTTTTTCCATTATCCTTTTTGCTTTATCCGTTGGTCCCGCCCCCCACTTTCACCTTCGCCGGCCGAAGAACTTTTCCCGCAAGCTCGTACCCCTCCTCAAACACTTCCGTGACGGTATCTTTTTCGCCTGGTCCTTGCTGCAGGACTTCATGCCGCTGCGGATCCACCACCGTACCGAGGGAGGACATGCGCCGCAGCCCCGCTCCTTCAAGCTCTTTCAATAATTGCCGCTCGATAGCCGTAACCCCCTTCACCCATTCGAGAATCTCAGGGCTAGCCCTTTCGTGACTCTTGAGATCTTCCGGAAGATGCTGGAAAGCACGCTGAAAACTATCGATCGTCGGCAGTAATTTCCGGAGCATCGCCTCCAATGCAAACACAGCGAGATCCGCACGCTCCCGTTCCACCCGCGCCTTGGCATTCTGCAGATCCGCCTGCGACCGCGCCGCGAGATCTTTCATCTTTGCGGCTTCGGCTTTCGCGCTGTCCAGCTCGCCCGTCATCGCGGCGAACTGCGCCTGAAGATCTTCAAGTTGTTTTTGCAGAACCTGAAGTTCCAAAGAGGAGTCGCTGGCAGAGTTGCTTTGAGCGGAAGACATCGTGAGAAATCTTAGAGCAAAACGCGGGAGGGTTACATGCTACGGCAGAGATAATGTATCGCATTGTTGATAGCCAAAACCCTTGAAACGTCCTATACTACGGGAGTCTGCTCTCATGCCTAACAATACTTCACCCAAGGGAAATCTAAGACGCCAGGTGTTTATGGTCTCCGGCATGACCTGCCGCAGCTGTGAACTCCTCATCGAGCGTTCCCTCCGTGACATCGCGGGCGTAAAGGAGGTCCTGGCAAGCGAGCGGCGGGGAACGGTAGAAGTGCTTTCGGATCCAAGATTGAAGACTCCGACCCTCGAGGCGCTCAATGATGCGCTTCCTTCCCGCTATGCACTGCAAAAGCAGGGCGCAGCTGCGACCGTCACGCAAGGCCCCGAAGAAAAACCCGACTGGTCGGAAGTTGGCGGAATGCTCGTGCTGATTGCCGCTGGGTATCTGCTTCTGAAGCATTTCGGCGTCTTTGCGCTCAGCAAAAACGCAGAAGGAGTGGCGAGCCTGGGTGCTGTCTTCGCTGTTGGGCTCGTTGCAGCAACCTCTACCTGCCTTGCCGTCGTCGGAGGACTTCTTCTGGCGGTTGCCGCAAAATGGACGGAAACTCATCAGAATGCTCCGCGCTGGCAACGGTTCCAGCCGCTGCTTTCCTTCAATCTTGGTCGCCTCGCCGGATACTTCGTCCTTGGAGGAATCGTCGGCCTCATCGGAAGCGCAATCACCCTTTCTCCGCGGGGCACTGGCGTTCTGACGCTCCTGATTGCCGTTGTGATGATCGTTCTCGGCCTCAACATCCTTCGCATTGTTCCCAAACGCTATTGCACCATCCCTCTCCCCCGTGTGCTTCAGCAGCGGATCCGATCTCTCAGTGAATCGAACAATGCTTTTTCGCCCGCACTCCTTGGTGCAGTCACATTCTTCCTTCCCTGTGGCTTCACGCAGTCGATGCAACTGCTCGCTCTCGGCACCGGAAACTTCCTGCAGGGAGGCATCATCATGCTGGTATTCGCTCTGGGGACGCTCCCCGCGCTCCTTGGTCTTTCTGTTGCAAGTTCCCTTGCGGAGGGGCGGGTGATGCGGTGGTTTCTCACCTTCTCCGGCGCACTGGTACTTGTACTGGGGGTCTTCAATATCCAGAGCGGACTCCTGCTTACAGGAGTGGATGCTACAGGAATCGCACAAACCGCTATCAGCCGCCTGCTTCCCGGAAAAGCAGTGCAGTCCGTACCGGGGTCCGATCCCTACGTCACGGTGGATGCAGAGGGACGGCAGATTGTTTCGATGACCGTGAGTAACACCGGGTACTCCCCGGAAAACTTCACGATTGATGCCGGACGACAGACATGGATCTACGCCGTCGCGCCCCAGGGTGTAGGGGGATGTGCCTCGATGCTCACCGATCCCACCCATAACCTGTCTACGCCGATCGCCCAGGGCGGCAACTGGCTCGGGCCGATCGTAAATCCCCAGAGCGATTTTGTGCTCACATGCTCCATGGGCATGATGCGGGCGAATGTGCGTGTACGGAAGTCGTAAGATTTGCTTTCGTGCTCTTCGTCTTCTGCGTCCCTTTCATCTTTTCTATTCCACACACGGCACCGACGGATCCGCGATGCAGTTTTCTGTCGGCGGGTCGCCTCTCCAGGGGCACGTACGCGAATAGAGACATGCATCGTCGGTCAGTTGCGACAGCTGATTCTGAATGACTGTCTCATCGGTGGAATCTGTCAGAAAAATCATATCCACGTCATTGAAGACATATTCCGGAATATCGAATGCCGGAACTTCTTTGCCATTCACGAACGCACGAAGATTGCCGCTGATACATGTGACAATGGGTGATGTCTCGCCGAGTGCATGAATTTTGTCGCGAACAAGACATGTCGTGTTTTCAACGCGATTGGAAACAACATTGAGTCCGAGGTTCGATACCATGAATTCACCGAACATCAGACCCGGCTTGTGCCGATGGACAACATCGCCGTTGCCGTCATGAAGATGCAGGTATGTATGAATCGCATTGAGATGCTCTGCATCCTGCGATGAACCGGACATAAACTCTTCACCTGAGAAATCCATCCTCTCTCCCGCCGTCCAGATCGCAAAATCAGCATGCGTGTGGTTCGAATCGGGGTTCACAGCGGCCTCCCTCGCGCATGCTGCGAGCAGGAGCAAGCCCACGATGAGATATCCGGAGTGTTTCATTTACGCGGTGACGGTGAGCGTGCCCTTCATGTCCTTATGCCCCTCGCCGCAGGGAACGTTGCAGAAGAACTCGAAACTGCCTTCGGCATCAGTCGGCAGAGTGACATCAATGACCTCGCCGGGGTTTACTGTGACGCTGACATTGGTGCCACGAATCGCAAACCCGTGGATGCCGATGTCGCCACGAAGGCGAACGACGACGTTCTCGCCCTTCTTGACAGAAATAGTGGAGGGAGCGAACGCCCAATTGGATGCGGTGATTTCGATCACGCGAGCCGTCGCAGCATCTGACGAAGCCGCCGCTCCCGTCTCGCCGTTTCCTCCCGTATCATCGGCGCCTTCCATGTCGGAGGGCGAAGACGGACTGTTCGTATCGGTTGCGACTGGAGCACATGCCGCGAGGAAGAAGCTCGTCAGAAGGAGAATGCGAAGCGTTTTCATGAGGATGGTAAGGGGAAAAATGCCGAAATATGCTACGCTGCATGCCTGCGCATGGAAAGGGAGAAAGCCGCCAAAGGCATTCTGATGACCGCGATGGTCGCAGTGTTCGGGATCTTCGGTATCGACAAATTTGCGCGACCGGATGTGTGGCTCGGCTGGATGCCGCCGTGGCTCGCGGATCTCTCGGGCATTTCCCGGGAAACCTGGATCATGATCACGGGAGGCATCGAAGTGTTCCTCGCTGCGGCGCTTCTTTTCCCCCATCGCCTCGTCCGCAGGATCGCCGCGTGGGGTATGGTGGCACACCTCATCGCCGTGCTCACGCAAACGGGGATCAATGATATTTTTGTTCGGGATCTCGGATTGCTCTTGAGTGCGATTGCTTTGGCACTGCTTTTGTAACTCCTCACGGGATTTTCCTCTTCCACACCATCCACCACCTCTCCTCCTGAAACGGAAGAACGATTGCATAGTCCTTCGATGCGCGTTCCAGAAAATCTTCGCGCACGTTCTCCCAAGCATACTGCCGCTCCAGGAGCCACTCGGGAGGATATGTTTCCCATGTATCCGGGCGAATAAAAACAAATTCGGGCTCCAGTCCCGGCGTATTGCCGAAGTGTTCCACGAGTACGTTATCGATGGAGAACTGCGTCCCGTAAGTAACAGGTCGTGACGAAGAATGTTCGCGCATGTACGTAATCACCTCCGGAAAACTCCGGCTCTTACCTCTCCCCTCCCGTAGAAGTCTTGCATCGCTCTGTACATGGCCGGTGGTGACAAGAAGCACAACGATCAGGACTGCTCCTTTCACATGATAGGATCGATGCGCGATCGCCTTTGCGCAGCTTTTGCTGAGAAAGAGATAAAACGTAGCCACCCCCGGCAGAAAGAACCGCACCTCGAGTCCGATGGCGCGTGAACCCGCAAAAATCAGCAGGGCGGGGGCGAGGAAGAGGAGCACAAGCAGGAACACCCCCTCCGGAGGATCTTTTCGGATACGATATTCGATCACGGCGATAAGAGCGATCAGCGCAACAAGAGAGAGTCCCATGGCGATCACCGGAGAAAGGCCCGGCCATCCAAGAACATTCGCACCAAACGTGCCAAAGCTCACCCCGGGATCTTGTCCGCCATCAAATGCCTGGTGATTCAGTGTGAAGACAACGAGAAGTCCGAAGACCATGAATGGGACCGCGTGCCTCCGGAGCGTCACGCGCGATGCCTCCACGATCCCCTTTCCGTAGCAGCGGACAAGCGTCGATGTTGCAGCAGCGAGAATCACGGTGATCGCGCTTAAGTGCAATACGACCGCTGCGGATGCAGCAAGAATATAGAACGCGATGTCCCGCTTCTGCCCCGAGTGCTCCATGCGCCGAAAAAACACATACGCGGCATACGCCGCCAAAAGCATCGGCCCGTAGCCACGCGCTTCGGTAGAAGCCTGCACAACGGGAAGCGCAAACCCGATGAAGAGCGCCGTGAAGAATCCTTCCTGATGCGAACGCCTCCACGCATCGCGTGTCATCCACAGAAGTAATGCGATGCCACTGAGTAACGCGGGAATCCGGTAGAAGATCGACCATTGGCCGCGTCCCAAAACCCACAGGTACAACGTATTCAACGGGTGATTGTTGAGATGATGGATCGTAAATACCTGCCACCAGTGTTCCATGCGGTCGGCAAACATCAGCGACCAGATCTCATCGAGCCAGAGGGGCTGAAAGGAGACGGCGATGCGAAGGGCGCACGCAGCGAAAAGAATCAGAATCGTTGCCACAAGAAGCCAGTCGATGCGGGAAGCGCGGAGCATTGGGGATATGGTACACGGTGCACTACGAAAACTCCGTCGCCAGCATTGCTGGCGACGGAGTTGGTTCGATCTTTTTTTAACAGTTGTTGACCTCAGGCGGTCATGAACATGACTCCGAGGCCTTCGAGCATCTGTCGAGTGGCGATCATGCCACCCGGCTCATCCACCGCCGAAGGTAGGCCTTCGGCAAGTGGCGGACATTCGTCGCGCACGAGTTGGCAGAAGGGCTCGTTTGTCGCAACGAGCTCATTGATATCCACTTCCTGGAGCGCTTCAATGACTTCTTGCCAGTCCACATTGTCACCATTTGCTCCGGCGGGACGACGGCCAGTCCCGTTGAGGTGGAGATGCAAAATGCGGGCACCAAGGCGCTCGATGACGTTGCCTTGTCCTCGACCCAGTTCGTCCATGTGGAACGTATCGAGATGGGCACCGAATGCGAATTCCACGCCGCCGTAAGCGTTATTCAAATCATCGATGAGAGTAATCCAGCCTGCTACCTCCTCAATGACGTAATTTTCGCCCCGTCGCAGCATTTCAATCGCAACATCCACTCCGGCGGCTTCCAGATCATCACTGAGATCGCCATAGAAGCGAAGAATACGTCGCTTTTTTTCACTCCAGTCGAGTCCGTAGTCCTTGGCTAAAACAAAGCAGGAGGGGCCGACGATCTTGTTGATCGTAATCCCGTAGCTCCGCAATGCGACCATGAACTTCAGCACACGTCGGAATGTCTTAAGCGCCTGCTTGTACCCTTCTCCGTCGCCAAGTGGATCTCCCATCGATTCGTCGGTCGGGAAGAACACACACATACTTGCGTGCGTGACTCCACCACCTTTGAGGGCCTGAGCCGTATCCTTTGGCACAAGCTTATTCAATGCGTGATAGATCAACTCGAACGACGTCGCCTTTCCCTCGACTGCCTTTTGAACAGCAGCCTTTAGGGCACCTATGGTTTTGACAATCCATAGGAACGCCAGCCAATGGCCGGCAAATTTCAATCTCATGACAGACACTCCTTGAAAAATGGTTTCGCTATGCCAATAGTCCAACAACTGTGAAAGATCGGCAGATCATGATTGATGCATTCCGACGAGGAACACACCTGATCTATTGCGTATTTCACATTTGTTAAGAAAATTTGTCAATGATTCCGCTTTCATTTTCTTAATCGAATTACCGCTTTCTCGGCACTTTCACCCCTTCCTTCCGTGCCTGGCTCAGTCCAATCGCAATCGCCTGCTTTCGACTTCGGACCACTCTGCCGCTGCGGCCGACATGGAGTTTGCCGCGTTTATATTCATGCATGGTTTTTTCAACCTTACGGGATGCTTTCTTGGAGTACTTTCGGGGCATGGGAATGGGGGGAAAGACAACGAAAGAGACGCAGGAAGTGCTCTGCTCTTTCAAGGGTGAGAAATCTTCTTGCATCAGGTGATACACCAGTGGTACACTGGTGGTACACTTTCCTCGCAGCGATGCCTACCTCCAAGAAACGCCTGAACCTTACGCTTCCGAAGGACCTCGCTGTTTTCTTGAAGAAGATTTCGCTGCGCGATGACATGCCGCAGGCGGCGAAGGCATTGGAACTGATCGAGCGCGGATTGGAGATGGAAGAGGGAGAATTTACAGAGAAATTCGTTGCAGAGGTGAAACGCCGATCGAAACATGACAAGCTGATACCCGCCGAAAAGGTTTTCAAGAAGTTATGGTAAGAATGGCCTTTCGCTCTTCAGCCGAAAAAGAACTGGATAGGCTTCCTCGTGCGCTACGAAGAATGCTTCTTGCCTGCTGCAATGAGGTATTCGACGATTGGGCTATAGGAAAACCCCTTTCGGACCACCTCTCCGGCTTTCGCGTGCACCGTGCCGGCATGTACCGAATCATCTATGAGGTCAAAGAAAGTTCGCAGATTGAAATAGTCGCAGTCGGTCACCGGAGAGACATCTACAAGAGGAGAATATGAGATAAGAAGGTAGTCACCAAAATCCTGGAGTCAGAAAGAAAATTCTTCATACTTCCCTTTTTCCATATCATCGATGATGTGGTCGAGATTCTTTCTGAGTTGCAGAACGACTTGTGTGTTGTTCATAGCCATGTTGGTGCCGAAGAGTTTGTCTTTCTTCAGGCGAATAAGCACTGGAACAATCTTCTGACTTTCCGTGGCAAGAAAGACAATCATCCTTGCGTTCCCCTTCTTCCCTACACAAACCTTGTAGAATCTTGCGCCCTTCAACATGGACTTTGTTTCTACTGCCAGGCCCTTCAGTACTTTGTGCGACCCCTCAAGAATATCCTCCAGAGTCACCATGCGGCGGATGGGAGCCCATTCATGCTTGGCGATGTACTGCGTCAGTATCACCATACTAGCGCAGGAGTCGTGCGAGCTTCTGCGCCCTGGACTTGATAGCCCTGTCGGTAAATACCAATTCTTCCACCTCCGGTTCCTTCTCTGAAACATCGATGCTCAGTGCGATCTTTCCGTCCACGAACCCGCTCATGGCATACACGAGGAACGCCTTGAGGGTAATACCCTGGCTTTTTGCTTTCTCCAGAGCTTTATTCTTCAGTGTTTCATCAGCGGTAAAGGATACTTGCGTGAGCATAGTATAGTAGATGAAATAGTTATAAACTAGTTTTAGTATAGTTTAAAAGTAGTTTCAAAACAATGGTGCAATGTCGGAATGCTTATGTACTCGCTGATAGTTTGCGAGCCATGGGAAGGGAATAGTAGTCATTGCTATTTACGAGAGTTTTTCTTTCCATCTCCTATGTTCGGCTTTGTGTGTGATATTATGAAGAGCCATAGCCAGGCGTGCTCTTTGTTCTAAAACAAGATCTGAGTTCATGATTTCATCTGCTAACCGACGTGCTTCCATAGAAAGTGTGACACAGTCTTTGCTATCGGTTCCTTGTATCATCCTTGCTACTTCTGGATCTGAATCAATAGAAAACGGCACGCCGCCTGTGCTGTGGTATTCATCAAGTGTCCGTTGCACCAGCGCGCTAAATTGATCTCCTTCGGTATCTGAGATAGGTGTGTTGGAAGTGCTCATAAAGAAATGATAGCTACTTTTATATTTTTGTCAAGTTTTGGTGTCACGGGCCGGGATTGAACCGGCGACCCCGGGCTTATGAGTCCCGTGCTCTACCAACTGAGCTACCGTGACATACATCGTGAGAGAAAGAACTGCACCAACTGCCTGCCCACCGTAGCTCCTCAGAGCGGAGGTGGGAGCTACCATGATAAGAAGCAAGGGAATTATGAATCAGAAATCCGCAATTATGAAGAGGATTGTCCGCCAACTTCCTCCGCTATAATTCCCCCATTCCCCCTCCCTCCTATGAGTATCCTCCGCGAATTCCGGGACTTCGCCATGAAAGGCAACGTCGTCGACATGGCCGTCGGTGTCATCATCGGTACCGCCTTCGGAAAGATCGTCAGTTCCCTCGTCGGTGACGTAATCATGCCGGGCGTGGGGATTCTTCTTGGGAAACTGGATTTCTCAACGCTCGCAATCGAAATCGGCGACAGCAAGATCGCCTACGGCCTGTTCATCCAGGCGATCGTGGACTTCATTATCGTCGCGTTCTGTATCTTCATTGCTGTAAAGCAGATGAACCGCTTCCGCAAATCCTCCCCTCCCCCGCCGCCTCCGGCGCCGAAAGAGGAAGTAAAGCTCCTCACAGAGATCCGGGATTTACTGCAGAAAAAGGCCTAAACGGGTACACTTGCGCCGTTGCCTACGACTCTTCTTTGTTTGCACGGCTGGGGCGGTTCCTCGGAATCCTTCACGGAGCTCCGCGAGGCTTTGAAAGGAAGTGATATCAAGATCCTCACGCCGGACCTACCGGGGTTTGGCAATGAACCTGAACCGAAAGAACCGTGGACGACGGATAATTATGCCGATTGGGTGGAAAATTGGCTTCGCCAAAGTGGAAAGTGGAAAGTGGAAAATGGAAAGCTGATGTTGCTTGGCCACAGTCACGGCGGACGCATCGCAATCAAAATGCTTGTTCGTTTTCCACTTTCCACTTTCCACTTTCCACTGCCGTCCCACTTTTTCCTCTGCGCCTCCGCTGGCATCCGCCACCCTCGCCACTTCAAACGGATTTTCGGCCTGACACTCGCAAAAACCGGGAAGACCTTGCTGAAGGTTCCAGGACTCAAGTCCCTTGAGCCACTCGGAAAGAAATTCCTCTACCGCCTTGTGCGCGTGCACGATTACGAACAGGCCTCGCCCATCATGCGCCAGACGATGATCAATGTGACAAAAGAAGATCTGCGCCCGTTGCTCTCAACAATCACCGTTCCCACAGACATCTTCTGGGGCGAAGACGACGGGATGACGCCGGTGTCCGACGCACATGTGATGCACAAGGAAATCGCCGGAAGCACGCTGCATCTCTACAAAGGCGTTCGGCACCGGGTGCATAGGGATAAGGCTAGGGAGATAGCGGAGGTAATTCGGAAACGGACTGCGCTTTAACGCTGCCCAACAGCATCGGGATCTATACGATTTCGGAAAGACAGGAGCTGATTTACGGTGCGCTTCCACATATCGTCGTCTGCGAGTTCGCCGCTCCAATGCGCGGGCTTCACGCCGGTACCCGTAATGTCTTTGGCATTGCGCAGCAGATGGATGGATGCAGGGTCCGTCGTCATTGCCTGCAGTCCCCCATGGCGGACAAACTCCGCTTCCCGTGCCTTGGCGAATTCCTCAACACTGGAGAAAAAGACCATTTCCCCCTCTCTGTTTTCCACGAATAGCCCTACGGTGTTGATCCAGGTACCACCCGTTCCGTCTTCCAGCTGCAAGGTATATCCCAGAATCCCCCCCTGGTTCTTTTGGAAACTCTCGAGATTCTTGCGAACACCCTCGGGAATCTGCGAAACATCAGAAAGCTTCAGAATACGGGCAATGTGTTCGGGCGTGCACTGAAATCCCGCACCCACGAGAATTTGATCTTTCCCATTACCAGAATAGAGAGGCATCATGTCTTTGGCGCTGAACTTGATGGAATCGGTACGGAAAAGACGCAGTTCTTCCGGCCCGCCCGGCCCGGTTTTGAATTCCATGGCACGCTCCGGAGGCTTGGGCACTTCGACTGTCGTCGCTACTTCCGTGTGCTGCGCTGCAGCCTTGCCTACATCAGGCAAACCACTTCCTTCCTTTTTCCCATCCAACGGAGCAACCGCAACAGCTTTAGCGTCGCCTTCCTTCGTCTTTCCTCCATTATTGAGCAAGAGCGTGACCACACCCGCAACCACTACAACCACGACTGCTCCAATCGTTACCCGTATGCGCTTGGAAGGGCCACCGCTTTCCTTTGAATGCTCGAGTGCCTGAACAAGAGCAACCCTTGTCTCCGGCGGGAGCGTATCTATTGCGGCCACCAGTGCCGCAGTATCTGAGGATGGAATGGCAGCTGCCTCAACAAGCGGAGAACCTGCCTCCGGTGACACGCTCGCTAAGGCATCCTCGTCTTCTACAGGATCAAATGCGGGATTCGCCAAAAAATCATATTGCTTTGCACGTCCCTGCGTTCCATTCACAAGAGCATCTACCATGGCCCCGTCGGTTTTGTAACGATGTTTTACCGGAACATCTCCTTCCGGAGCGGAAACAAGAGGATCAAGAGAGAGGCGGTGCTGATGATACGTTTCAATCTTCATGAACTCATCGAAAGAAGTAGCCCCGAAGCTGCTATGCGATCGGAAGAAGTTTGCGACACGATCCGGTGTCGGGCGTGCCTTCGGATCAGGGTCAATCATACTTTCGAGCATCGGTTTCAATTCCCGAAGGAAACGCTTGGCACGCTGCGGATCTACTCCGGCCAAGGACTCCGGAGCCGCATCAAATTCGGGAACTTTATGGCCTGCACGCATGCTCAAACGTTCTGCTACCACAACCGCTACAGCGGCATTAGGAGCACCATACGGAAATTGCCCGGTGTACATTCTCCAGAGCATCACTCCCAAAGAAAACACGTCGGCAGCCGATGTCACCTCAGGATCGCGACGGGCTTGTTCGGGAGCGATAAACATCGGTGTTCCCACCCCTACAGTACCGTCTGCAATGCTCTGTTGTGACTCATTTTCTTCATCGCGGGCAAAACCCAAATCCAACGTGTAGAATCTTCCATCATCTGCGACGAGAAAGTTAGCGGGCTTAATATCCCGATGGATAACCCCCGCTTGATCGTTTGTTGCGATTGATCGTGCGCTGAGAGCTGCGGCATCCTGATTGAATCGCATGGGGGTTGATCTTGTACCCCAGAGATCCATTACGCGCTGAAGATCGAGGCCGGGGATATGTTGCATATGAAAAAGCAGGGCATCCGGAGCGGATTTACCACCCACCACCGCAGGAATATTCGGTAATTCCCTCCCCTTGAGCAGAATGGTTCTTATTTCCGCTTTTGTTCGACGCAAGAATCTTGTGGATTTCAGGACTTTAGTCACCCAAAGATTGGTACTTTGGGAAATGCGATCGATTATTTCGCTTACCTGTCTTTCAATATCGCTCAACTTTCCATTATGAATACCTGCCACATCCGTAAGAAAATGTTGCAAGTCGGCCTTCAGTGCCGCTGCGTCAAACACCTGACTCGCAAAGACATTCGATGTATTTCCCTCACCGATCCTAGAAATGCCGGTAACCCCCGGCGAAAATTGCAGACGGGAAACAGAATGGACATCACGGTCTGCACGATGTTGATCAAGCAACGAGCGGGCAATGGCGGGGGGGACTCCTGAGGCGATCAACCTTGCTTCAACATTCGGAGAAGCGGAGTCAGCTGATGCCATACCAGGGTATCTGCTCTGCAAACTCTCTACGCCAGAGTCATGCATCCATATTCTAAATTCATCCCAAGAATCTGCGGTTTCCAAAACCGCAGTTTTTAACGGAGTAGTCCCAGACTCCGAAGCTGCGCTGCCTGCATGAACATGCATGAGGCCGTCCGATGATAGATCAAGGGCGCCCATGCTAAAATAATGGCGCAATAGCTTCTATTGCGCCACTCTGATTGGCTGGTTTTTTGTACCCTTTTTAGAAGGGGGATCCGGCGCTGGAAGGCGAATTATTCATCGTATCGCAGTCTGCATCCATACTGTCCATCCAGCCATCGGTGTCATTATCGATACTGTCCGAACAGATGCCCATGGACGAAGAGGGATTGCTCGATACGTTGGTAGAGCTATCACAGTCGGCATCCATGCTGTCCATCCAACCGTCGACATCATTGTCGAGGCCGTCGGAACAGATGCCCATGGCCGAAGAGGGGCTGCTCGATACGTTGGTGGAACTATCACAATCGGCATCCATGCTATCCATCCAACCATCGGTATCATTGTCGATACCATCGGAACAGATACCCGCTGAGGAAGTGGAACTCGAAGTCGTCACGGGAGGAGTAACCGCCGGTGGTGTGCTCGTCACCGGAGGCGTGCTCGAAGGCGGAGCAGTAACCGCCGGAGGGGTGCTCGAAGGGCCAAACGAAGGTGCGCTCGCGGCAGAAGAAGGTGGCACCGGTGGAGGCGGCATCGACAGGAATGCCGGAAGACTCGAGGAAGGCGACGCGATGGGCACGAGATATATTCCCGGGGCGGCATTGCCTCCCTGGAATTCATTGGACACGCGGATGTCTTCGGGCGCAAACCTCGGCGCGACTTCATCGAAGGCACCCGTGGGTTCCGAGATATGCATCACCGGAGCGGCGGGGTGCGTGGAGGTGCCCGGCATTTCAAACGCGTCATCGAGGCGAATCATGTTGGGGACCATCGTCGGATGCCCGAAGAGCGGCGCGAAGACATCGGCGGCTGAACGGAAGATTTCAAGAATGCGCGGACCGTTGATGAGGTCGGGGATGCTGTCGCCGTCATCGTCGAATTCCGCAAGGCGCTGTGTGGAGATGGGATCCGTGAAAAAGTTCAGCGTACTTCCGAGAAGGTTCACCGATGAACCGAGAAGCGTAACGCCGACAACGAATCCAGCGTACGCACCGATAAGTCCCTGAACCAGTTTGCGGTTTGTCATGTGTGTGTTTGGAAGTTCAAAGATATTATACTATAAAATGACAATAATATCAAATGCCCGCTTTCCGTGCGCTTCGTGCCCTTTTCGCGTACTCTTTGTAGGTGCAAACCGGCTTCATTCTTCTTGGTTTTGCGATTGCGGCCCTTTCCCCTCTTTTGACCTTTAGTCACCTGTGGCAGGTAAAGGAGTGGCGGGCCGACCGGCTGTTCGATCACCTGCGAAGCGAAGGGGCGCTTCGACAGCTTCTGGGCGTCATCCGACTGCCGGTGGTCCTCCTCTGTGTGGTGCTCGCGGCAGCGAATCTTCTTTCGCCTGGAATTGCCTCGGGGATCGCCATGACGGTTCTCGCCGCGGTCGCCCTCATGCAGTTCGCGATGCGCCGGCAGCCGATGCCTGTGTGGACAAGCAAAGGAAAGACGATCACAGGACTCGGGTTCCTGCTTCTGCTTCTTGGCGGAACTGCCGCGGCACTCTGCCCAAGGCCTGCAGTCCCTCTCCTCCTTCCTCTCCTGGTCCTTCTGGCTCCTGTGTTTTTGATGATGGCGTGGACCGTACTTCTGCCGCTCGACATTTTCCTCAAAAGAAAGATTTTGAATCGCGCCAGCACACTTCGCGCGCAGTATCCGGGCATCACGGTGATCGGCGTCACGGGATCGATGGGAAAGACGACCACCAAGGAACTTCTCGCCTGTGCGCTCGGCAAGGATGCCGCCGCAACACCGGCGTATGTGAATAGTGAGATAGGAGTAGGGCGATGGCTCACACAGCAGCTGTCCAAAGCCGCAACACCGAATATCTTGATTGTGGAAATGGGTGCCTACCGCAAAGGAGAAATCGCCCTCCTCTGTTCTGTCGCTGTGCCCGATCTCGGCGTGATCACCGCCATCGGATCGCAACACGTGGCACTCTTCGGCTCGCAGGAAGCATTGCTTGAGGCAAAAGGTGAATTGATCGAAGTGCTTCCCGAAAACGGCCGGGCATTTATCAACATCGATAGTGCTCTTGCAGCCAAGCTTAAGACGAAGGCGCGCTGCCCTGTCACAACCGTGGGGACGGGCGGCCCCAGCGACTGCGAGGCGTTCGACATCGAAGAAACACCCCGCGGTATCCGCTTCCGCGTCGGCGAGGCGCAATTCTCCCTGCCGCTGCATGGGACGCACAACGTGACAAACGTTCTCCTGACGATTGCCGTCGCCGAGCACCTCAAAATCCCCCGTGCCGTTATTGCTGAACGCCTCTCGCGCTTCGCTCCCCTTCCCGGAACATTTTCCGTCGAAGAAAAAAATGGCGTGACGATTTTGAACGATACCCACAACTGCAGTCCCGAAAGTGCCGCGGCTGCAATCCGCTGGGCGGAGAGCCAGCAGGCGCAGGAGAAAATCCTGCTCACGTCGGGGATCATCGAGCAGGGAAAAGAAGCGCTTTTGGTGCATCGTGAACTCGGAAAACAGAGCGTGCCTGTGTTCCCCCGCGTGATCTTCTTGAACAAGAAATTAGCTCAATTCTTTGCGCAGGGATTTGGCAAGAATGTGGAATTCTATTCGAAAGAAATTTCACCGGTAAAGCCGGGCGCACTCCTCGTATGTCTTGGACGAATGCCGCGGTCTGCGATCGAAAGACTACTTCCACGCTAGACTGTTTGCGAAGGTTGCGAGGGTTGCGGAGGTTGCGAAGTTTCTCTGCATCGCATCTCCGCAACCTCCGCATAACTCCGCAAACTCCGCAACCTATGTATCCGATTCATCACACTTTCGGCCCGCACGCGACCATCGGATTTGCTCTGCGCAGCTGGTGTCTGCTCTTTCAACCATGGAAGTGGCGGAACGGGAGTGCACGTGACCGACTGCGAACCACTCTCCAGCAATCCTTCGGCGGCGATGTCTTTCTCTTCTCCTCCGGGAGAGAATCGCTTGCTGCATTATTCCGGGTGATGAAGATCCTCAACGGCGAGGAAGTGATCGTTCAGGCCTACACCTGCGTCGTCGTGCCGAATGCAATTCATGCCGCCGGAGGCGTTCCCGTCTATGTGGATGTCGACGGCGATACATTGAACCTGGATGTCGATGATGTAGAACGAAAAATCACGCCACGGACGCGCGCGGTGATCGCACAGCACACGTTCGGGATTCCGGCGGATCTGAAGCGCCTGCGCAAGCTCTGCGATGAGCGCAAGATCATCCTCATCGAGGACTGCGCGCACACGCTGCCCGATGATCCCGCATCCCCGATTGCACGGACGGGAGAGTACGCGATCTTCAGTTTTGGGCGAGACAAAGCGATCTCAGGTGTCACGGGCGGGGCTGTAATCTCGCGGAAAACAGATGTTTCCGCTGCACTGAAGGAATCAGAGCTGCATGCGGGCAACCTCCCCCACTCTGTGATTGCCCGCTATCTCCTCTATCCGCTCATCTACCGCAAAGCCCGCGCGCTCTATCTGATCGGACTTGGAAGAATCTATCTCGCGATGTGTAAAAAGCTGCGGCTTCTGATCCCGATTGTGACCCCGGAAGAGAAAAAGGGAAACATGATCCTGCGGCTGCAAAAGATGCCGAATGCTTGCGCTGCACTCGCGCTGTATTCTCTCAAACAATTGCCCGTGACGAATGCACATCGCAGAGAGCTCACAAAGTTCTACAGGGATGAATGCACCAAGTATGGATGGAATGTTATTCCGGGGATCGAAACGAATGTGCCGCTCCAGAAATTCCCTCTCTTCTTTAAGAATGCGGATGGAATCAGAGGATGTCTGAAAAACGAAAATATATTTCTCGATGACGGCTGGACAGGATGCAACATTTGCCCACGCGGAACGGATACCGATGCACTGGGATATACACAGGAGGGCGACTGTCTCGGTGTCCAAATCCTGAGTCTCCCCACGCATCAGAATATGAGCCTGAAACAGGCAAAACGCCTTATACTCTCCCTCACCACGCATGCAGGTTGAACGCGCCAACGATCCGAAGGCCTGGGATACTTTCCTTGCAGGGCAGCAGTACCGGCCGTTTCTCCAGAGCTGGACGATGGGCGATGTGTACCGCGACTGCGGCCAGGAACCGATCCGACTTGTTGCTAAAGAAGGCGATCAGATCGTTGGTATTTGTCAGGCAATCTACGTCCCCGCACGCCGCGGAAAGCATCTTGCAGTTTCTTACGGTCCGATCGTGACACATCAACATGCCGCGGAGGAAATTTTGAAATCCCTTCGTGAGGAAGCAATATCGCGGGGTTGCGCATTTCTCCGCATCAGTCCATTTACCACAACGCACGACGCACCACTCACGATTCACCATTCCCTCCCCTCTCCTTTACATCTCCTTGCGGAACACATCTGGTATTTGCCATTACGGAGCCCCGATCTCTGGAATCGTTTGGGCCCTCCCCCTCCTCCCGTGGAGGAGGGGGACCGAGGGAGTGGAGGAATCCTCGAGGAACAAATCTTCAGTGCGTTACGCAAAACCACCCGCAACCTGATCCGCCGTGCCGAGAAAGAAGGCGTCACCATCGAAGCCTCAAAAGACCCGGTGAATGATCTGCAGTACTTCCTGACGCTTCATGACGAAACTCGCAAACGTCACGGCTTCACGCCCTATACCAACGCGTTCTTCCGGGCTCAGATCGCGCGTTTCGCTCCCCGAAACGAGTGCACGCTGTATCTGGCACGCCATCAGGGGAATGTGATCGCATCATCCATCCACATGCATGCTTTCGGCGAGACCAGCTACCACCACGGTGCAAGCTCGTACGCTCACAATAAGATTCCGGCGAGCTACCTGCTACAGTGGACGGCGATTCGGGATGCACTCAAGCGCGGCGACAACGTCTATAACTTCTGGGGCATCGCTCCGGGCACGCTCACCGAAGAAGGGTTCAAGATCTCAGAGCCGAAGCACCCCTTTGCAGGCGTCACGCTCTTCAAGACCGGGTTCGGAGGGAACCTTTTGAACTTGATGCACTGCCAGGACATTGCCCTCAGCAAAAAGTATTACCTCACACGGGGATTTGAGATGGTACGGAAGTGGAAGCGAGGTTTTTAGCGCAAAAAGCATAAAGCAAAGAGCAAAAACCTTTTTGCTTTATCCTTTTTGCTTTATGCTTTCGATGTGCAAAAACTTCCTCAAAAACCGGTCGGGAGTGCCGCAGACCAAAAGCTGGACCGGATCATCGATATTCTCGAATTGATGAACAAACGAGACAAAATGCGCACGTGGGGCGGCTTGGTCCGAACCATTATCCATTTCATTCCGCTGATCATCCTGATCTGGAGCGTGTGGTTCACCTATGCGCACTGGGATGAAATGCTCCGCGAGATCTCGCGCTCGGCAGCCGAGCAGTCCGCGGCCATGATGCAGAAGACAGGAAGCGGGTGGACACAGCAGTTCCAGAATCAGATTGATAACTTGATGGGGCGATAGTCAAAAGCTCTCAGTGACCTCGGTGTCTTCAGATAACCGTTCCTTTAACTGCCCTAAAACGGCCCCTTGTTTCTCATAAATAGTCGGAGCGACACGGTCCAGCATATAGGGTCTGAGCTTCGACTCGTCACACGCATCGCATATGACGCTACCTCGTATTGGGGCGGTGTTGATATAGCTACCTCTCTTCATACTACCTATACTAACCAGAGCTCCTTGGATTGCAACATTATGGGAGGGATCGTCGAAGTGTCATCGCCGTCATAAAACTCCTCTCTTCGAAATTCTTCGCGTGCTCCAGGAACGTGAGCGGGCTTTTCCTGATCAACTCCTCGGTTTCCGGTTTGGAAAGCGCGCGCAACATGTGTCCGTTATCGGTGAACGATCTTGTCTGGCCGTCACGGTGGTCTTCATACACGCAATCCCATGCATACAGCGCAGGCGCTTCCTGCACCCGCTTCATCGTTGAAATGCGACGCACTTCATGGCCATCGCCTTTGAGTGAGACCGTTCCATTAAAATAGTGATCGGCGTCGATCTTCCCCGTCTCGTAATTGTCGACGAGAGCGATTCCGCCCGGGCGGAGATTTTTTGCAAAGGCTTCAAGCGTCTTGTGCACATCGGCATCGGTATGGAGATACGTGAAGATCCGGCCGATCAGCAGGATCGCGTCGTATTCTTTTCCGGTAGCGATCGTGCGCATATCGCTCTGGAGAAATTCCATGCCCGTGAGCACCTTTTTGGCTTCCGCAAGCATCTCGGGCGTGTAGTCCACGAATGTGATCGCATAGCCGCGTTTTTGAAGGATCTCGGCGACGTAGATGCAGCCGCCGAAGAAGAGGATCTTTTTACACTGATATTTTTTCAGGTAGGCATCGGCAATATCTGCAATAACCTCATGCGGAAAGTACAGCTTATAAAAAAGATGACAGATTTCAGCAAGATCGGCATAGAGGTGGTTGCTCACGGGAAGATGCTATCGCAAAAGACCGCACGCAGGTATGTGTGCTCTCGGACGGGATGTCATACTTCGCTCTACACAAAAGCCAGATAGATCTCTGCATCGGTACGGAGTAGACACTTGATAATTAATAATTATATACTATAATATCTATATGAACCACCCCCCGTCTAATGGAGAAGCGTCTCCAAAAGGAATCGATAGGCGGACAATCTTTAAATGGGGATTGGGGGCGGCTGCAAGCCTAGTGGGGTATTCAATCTATGAAACTTTAAATCCTAAAGATGTGTCTTCTTGCAAAAACGATCTTGAGATTCTCGGGAAAAAAGACAGTAATGGCAACTTTCTTGTTTCAGATGAAAGATATGAGGAAATTAAACAGGCAATCAAGCGAGAACTGGGGATCCCGGAGAATTTTGAAGTAATTATCATTATAGATAAGGAAAGTGCATTGATTGATGAGTCAGTAAAAGGAGCAGTGATTTTTGGAGGGCCAAATCGCTATGCTATGAGCTTTCAATACAATCTCTTGCAGCGCAGAGTCCATTTAGCAGAAAAAATGAATGTGGCACAAAAAGAATCTCCAGCTATGGTGAAAGAAATCTTCAATACTCCTTCGCCATATTTTTTCTTTGGAATAACAAACAGAGGGCATCAGGTCGAGATTGTTGAGAACAATGAATCTAATAGCTACGCGGATAAATTTATCGCACGTATTGATGGCAATGATGTTTATATAACTGAGGCAACACGTTGGAGAGATGGAGGAACAACGATTATTGAAGGTGAATGGTCCAAGGATGAAGAAAGTCCTAGTGAAGCCATTCGGATATTTGTCCCCTTTCATGGTAAACCAAATCTGAATGGTCTTGAGTTTTCATATCATACTTCATACGAAAATGAAGACTCTTCTCAGGGGCCACTGATGAAGGATGATCTTTATCCGAAACTCATAAAATAACACCGTTGACGGAATGATTCTCTATACAAACGCCAGATAGATCCCCTGCACTCTGTTCATATTCGGAGCCGTGTCGATCGTCCTTCGCCGCCCCACGTAGAGGGCGCTTCTTCCGAGGGAAGCCTGTTCCTCGCTCCTCACGATCCCTACGACGTCCTCGGGTGTCATCGATCCGGAGACGATGAAGCCTGGGAGCCGCAGGAACTGGTTGCGGCCGAAGGTGGCGTCGGGTGCTGCCCCAAGGCCAAAGAGATAGCCTACTTCGCCGGCGAGCTGCATGACACGTTCATTGACGCCCCCGATGGCGTAGCCGATCGCAAAGACCGGCTTACCGGTCATTTCCTCCAGAAGCACCCGACTCTGCTGCAGCTCGAGCTGCATCTGGGCGTTGGTGAGGGACCGGAGATCGTCGCCCGTGTGGCCGCCGGACTGGACATCAAAGCCGTTGGCGGCGAGCGTCAGCACCGTCTTTTCGGTGATGCCGCCGATGCCGATGTCGGACGTGCGCAGAAAGAGCGTTGCTGAGACTCCTGCGGCCTGCAACGCCTGCGAAACCTCCTGCACGTTTTCCGCAGTCACGTCGGACACGGCGATCACGGCCGCCTTCGGAGGCACGCGAACATCGCGGTCTTCCTGTGTGAGCACGAGCTCGCGAAGGTCACGGAGGGTCCACAGGGTCACGCCCTGCTGCTTGAGCGCGGCAATGTGGCTGCGAAGCGCTGCGAGTGTGTCGTCGCCCGATGCGAGCTTGTAATGGAGAATCGGCAGTTTGTAGAATTCCTGACGCACCAGAAACTGCGGCATGAAGGGCGAGAGATACTGGACAGCGACGTAGCCTTCGCCCTGCGCGAAAGGAACACGCGCCCAGACTTTATCCATGGAGATAGGGCGGATAAGCGACTGACCCGGAAGTTCCCCGATCTTCTCGCTTCCGGCATCCGGAGATTTGCGGACGTTCAAGAATCCGAAGTCCACGAAGTACACGCCCTCGTATTTCTTGCGCTCCGCTTGCAGCTGCTCCTCGGAAACCAGCTTCGCGATGTAGCGCGTGGAGACGAATCCTTCCTTTCCATCACTCAGCTTCGCCTTCGCCCATGCCGCGTCGATGAAGTCGACCACAGTGAGCGTGTCCCCCTGCGAAAGGCGCGCCACTTCCGTGGCCGTCACCTTGGCCTCGCTGCGGACGTTGAGATACGCGTTCGTCACGCGGTACAGATCTTCGCCCGTAGCCGCTGGTCCCGACCGGACGGCGCTGTAGGTCTTTGCCAGAGTGAGATCAAGCTTCGGAAGGCTGCTCGAAGCCCCTCCCGTTCCCGTCAGCTTGATTCCCGGCTCCATCGCTGTTTCCCCCGATCCTGACGCCGTGGAAGATCCCGAAAGCTCCCGGAACCGTGCAACGTCCTCCTCGGTGAAGGTGAACACATCTTCCTCCGGTGGCGGCGATCCGCATCCCGCGAAGAGAATGCCGAACGAGGCGATGAGCAGAAACGCGACGAACGGACGCGTGACGATACCCCTACTGTGCCGGCGAGGCGCGGAAGTGTATCGGCGGGAGGAACGGGACCGGACCATGGGATAGGAGGGAAATAAGGAAATGAAGGAATACGAATTACATGCGATCGGGGACGCGTAACGTGAGCAACTCCGCGCCGCACTTGAGGACGGCGGCTGTCAGTGAAGTAAGGGCAAGGCGGAGAGATTTCTGGGATTTCTCGGCCTGAAGAATGGGTTCGCTGTTGTAAAAAGCATTGAAGGCTTGGCAAAGCTGGTAGAGGTAATGCGTGAGCACATGCGGCAGATGTCCACTGAGTGCTTCTTCCAGGACTTCGGGGAACCGTAGAAGCGTTCCGACAAGCGACCGCTCTCCTTCGGTCAAGGTGGCGACCGCTGCCGGGAGGGCTACATCGCTTGCATCTGCTTTGCGCAGAACCGAGCGAGCCCGCGCATGGGTGTACTGCAGATAGGGTGCAGAATTCCCCTCGAAACTGAGCATCCGGTCCCAGTCAAAGACAAGATCGCTCTGGCGGTTCTGGCTGAGGATTCCGTACACGACAGCACCGACACCCATCATTTCGGCGAGTGCCACCGTGTCATCAGATTGGATGCTCTCTCCCCTGCTCTCGATGAGTTCTCCCGCGCGCTTCACCGCTTCATCGAGCACCTCTTCCAAACGCAGGATGTTCCCCTTTCGCGTGCTCATGTTCTTATCCGCAAAGCGCATGCGCCCGAACTGCACGTGCTCGAGTTTTGGAGGATTCCATCCGAGCTGTTCCACTGCCGCAAACAACTGGCGAAAGTAGAGTGCCTGAGCCACATCGACCACGTAGAGCACAGCCTGGGGCTTCCAGGTGTCCAGCCGGTACCGGACCGTGGCGAGATCCCGGGTCATGTAGATTGTCGCGCCGTCCGCCTTCAGCACGATGGCCGGCGGGAGCCCGCTCTCTTCGGGATACTGCACGACGAGCGCCCCCTTCTCTCCGGGGAGAAAGACCTTTTTCTTTTTTCCTTCCGCGATGACGGGTTCCATCTTTTCTTCATAGAAGCTTTCCCCATGCGTGTGGTCGAACGTCACATGCAAACGTGCATAGAGCACGCCGAGTTCTTTCAGAGTGATCGCAACCACCTTCTCCCAGAAGGCGCGGAGCTCTTGATCCCCTTCTTCGAGGCGTTTAAACGCTACCTGTCCCCGTTCCTCGAGCGATGCGTCCTTCTCGGCTTCCTCGTGAAATTTGACGTACAACGCCAGTAGATCTTCGACCGTACACTTCTCCATTGGCTTTCCCATACCCCAGAGTTCATACGCCACCGCCAGCTTTCCAAATTGTGTCCCCCAATCGCCGACGTGGTTCACCCCCACAACCGCAGTACCGGAGTGACGGTAGAGATTGCCGAGCACCTGACCGATCACGGTCGAAAGAATGTGATGGATGCCGAGCGGCTTGGCAATGTTGGGTGCGGAGTAATCGATGACCACGGGTGCGCCTCTTTTGATGACCTTCGCCGTGCATGCTTCGCGTGTGTGTTTGAGCTCGTCGATGAGCGCCTGAGGCTTCAGCCACACGTTCACATATCCGGGTCCCGCGACTTCGGCCTTTTCCACAGAAGAATCCTTCTGAAGTTTCTCGGCGAGTGTCGATGCGATCTCTTTCGGATTCTTTTTCAATTCCTTCGCAAGCTGCATCGCTACGGGCGTGGCGATATCACCAAAAGATGCCTGCTGGGGACGCTCCCAACTGATGTTCACATTTTGTATTCCGTACTCCGCACGGATGATCTCTTGAGCCTTCGATTGTAATGATTCAAACATGGAGCAGCACTATCCACCTGAACAAAACTTCTACTCAGGTTTCAGCGCGAAATGTAGCAGTAAACCACAGCATTTCCACGTGGAAACAAAAATTGCTCTTGCATACAGTTTGTATACATGTTTTGAACACAAAAGTTATACTGGAATGAGGGCGTAGGAAATTGGGCGTTGGGCGTAGGGAATATGCAAGCTTTCCGATGCCCAACCCCCAACCCCCTGCGCCCGGAAACCTCCTTCTCTCTCTGCCCAAAAACCGCTATACTATAAGGAAATGCTTCGTTCGCGTTCCCTGATCGTCATCGGCTCCTGCCTGCTCCTGACAAGCTGCTCACTCTTCTCTGGAGGAGACGAAGCAGCCAATGACGGGTCATCACTGGAGGCCCAAGGAGCGACTTCGGGAATTTCGGCGGTCGCGGCACTCGAAGGAGGATCGGCGGCTCTCTTCCCCCGCCCCAGCGCCGCGCTCGGCCTCTATGTGGCGGCGTACCTCTCGCAGGGAATTTTCCTGCCCGTGCGTTCCGCGTGGATCGGCATCGAGGCACAGAAGGCACTCTTCGCACGTCAGGGCGACCCCGATACCGACGAGACCTTCACACTGCTGCAGGAACTCGGAAACATCCTGCAGGTCGATGTGCCCGATATCCTGAACCGGAGCCCCGACCGCAGAGAAACCCTGGATCAGTATCTGCAGACACTGCATAACGTTTTTGTTTTGGCAGAGCGCAAACGCACGGAGCTCGAGAGCGCGGCGGAGACGCTGAAGGAGGAAGAGCGCGAGAAGCGCAATACCGCCCAGGATCTGGAACGCGAAATCAATCGCGCACTCGATAACAAGGACTACACCGGCGCGGGGTCGCGTCAGCGCGAGCTCACGAAGGCCCAGGGCGATCTCGCGGAGGTAGAATCCAAGCGCGAGCAGACCGAGGACATCAAAGACCGCTTCGAAGAACTCCTCGACGTCGCCAAGGATCGGGTGGTGGCGATTGAAGCCAACCGGCTGATTTTGATTGCCGGACTCCAGGTGATAGAGCTCCCGGGTGTCGAAGATCTCGATATCCTCCTCGACCGTGGCCGCAGGCAGCGGCGCAATACGACTGGTATCGGGTCGGAGCAGCTCTGGTAACTCAATAAACCCACTAAACACACCAAACCCACCCAACCCATTAATCATTGAGCAAAACACTGTTTTCTGCTACAATAATAGGATTTCTCTATGTCCGAAACCACCCCAAAAAACTCGGCGGTAAAAGGACCTTCTACGCTCCAGGTACTCCTGGCGGCGATCGATGATCTTCTGGGCATCCACGCCCAGGCAAAAAAGGTCCTTCAAAAAGCCGTGACAGGGACCGAAATCGCTCCCGATGAAAAGCAGGTACTGCGGTTTTACGAGGAAGGACTCCAGAAGACGCTGGATCTGATTTCGCCCGCGTCGATGGAGGTGAAGACGACGGAGATCATCTTAAACGACCAGCACGTTCACACGCTCTTCGTGTACAACTGGCCGAACTATATCTTTCCCAACTGGCTCTCGCAGGTCATCAACTTCGACGCGCAGATGGACATCGCGCAGTACATCTACCCCGCAAGCAGCAAGATCATCATGCGCATGCTCCGGAAGAAAGTGGCGGAGATGCGAAGCTCCATCCGCATGCTCGAACAGCGCGGCATCGTCCGCGACCCGGCGCTGGAGGCCGCTCTCCAGGACGCCGAAGAACTCCGCGATCTTCTGGCGCGCGGCCGCGAGAAACTCTTCCAGTTCGGGATGTACATCAGCATCTACAGCGACGACACGGAGAAACTGAAGAAACTCCAGGCCGACATCGAAGCGATGCTCGGCGGAAAACTGGTGCTCACGAAGTCGGCATGGTTTCAGATGGAACACGCGTGGATCTCTTCGCTACCGCTCTGTCTCGATCAATTGGAGATCAACCGCAACATGAACACCTCACCGCTCGCGACGAGCTTCCCGTTCAGTTCCGCAGACCTCACGGACGACCACGGCATCCTCTACGGCATCAACCGCCACAACGACTCGCTTGTCATCTTCGACCGGTTTGATCTTCCGAATGCCAACGCGACAGTGTTCGCTACATCCGGTGCGGGTAAATCCTTCACCGTAAAACTCGAGATCCTGCGGTCACTGATGTTTGGAACCGAAGTCTTCGTCATCGACCCGGAAAACGAATACGTCGAACTCGCCGAGACCGTCGGGGGCACCTTCATCCCGATGTCGCTGCAGAGCTCTAACCGCATCAACCCGTTCGATCTTCCCCGCGCCATCCGCGGCGACGAGGCACAGACGGGCGAGACGCTGCGTGCGGCTGCCATCACCCTCCACGGACTCTTCAAGCTGATGCTGGGTACTCTCACGCCCGCCGAAGACGGCATCCTCGACAAAGCGATTTTAGATACGTACGCCCTCAAGGGTATCACGCTGCAGACTCCAGATCCTTCCAAGATGGAACCTCCCACCATGCACGAACTCGTCGATGTGCTCATGACCACCCAAGGCGGTGAGAATATGGCGCAGACGCTGACGAAATTCACGGACGGCAGCTACGCCGGACTCTTCGACAAGCAGACGAACGTGGAACTGACGAATCAGATGATCGTCTTCCAGATCCGCGACCTGGAGGATCAGCTCCGGCCGATCGCCATGTACGTGATTTTGAACTTCCTCTGGAACCGCATCCGCGCGGAACTCAAGCGCCGCTTCCTCGTCATCGACGAGGCGTGGAACCTGCTCCAGCACGACGACTCCGCACGCTTCCTCTACGGTCTCATCAAGCGCGCCCGCAAATATTACCTGGGCGTTACGACGATCACCCAAGACGTGGAAGACTTCGTGAACTCTCCGTACGGAAAACCGATCATCACCAACGCCGCACTGCAGATCCTTTTGAAGCAGTCGGCATCCGCGGTGGATAACCTCCAGAAGCTCTTCTATCTCACAGACGGAGAAAAGTACCTGCTTCTGAACTCCGACGTGGGACAGGGTCTCTTCTTCGCGGGCAACAAGCACGTCGCTATCCAGATTGTGGCGAGCCCCGAGGAACAGCGCATCATCACGACGAAGCCCGAGGAAGTCCTGGCTCTCAGGGCGGGACGGAAATCCAAACTCGCGGCGGAGGAACTTGTGACCAAGCAGCAGAAAGAACAAACCGAACTCTTTGGAGGATTCAGCCCGAATAAGGATGGCAAGCCTCTCACCACGGCCGCGGAAATCAGCCCGGCTGCGGAGACGCTGGAGAAGAAAGAGGAGCCGAAGCAGGAGCCTCCTATAGCAACAGAGCAGAAATAGTTTGCGGAGGTTGCGGAGTCACGAAGGTTACGGAGTTGTGATGCGGAAAAACTTCGCA
>MFXS01000005.1:0-9544 GCA_001788925.1 Candidatus Peribacteria bacterium RIFCSPHIGHO2_01_FULL_55_13 | reverse complement strand
CAACCTCCGCAACCTTTCTCTATCACCGCAGCGCGTCCCTCCCCTGCTCCTCCTCCGTCTGCTCCACCTTCCACCGGAGTTCCGGTTTCAGTTTTCCGGGTAACGCAAACCCCGCCGCTTTCTTATGCCCTCCGCCGCTGAACTTCGCTGCCATCGCGGAAACATCGACATCGTCGCGCAGCGTACGCAAGGATCCTTTTACGGTGCCGTCACGTTCGGAAAGAATAAGGGAGAAGCGCATGCCCGGGACGGCGTTCACGTAGTCGATCGCTCCCGTGAGTTCGGAATAATCGGCGCCTGAAGCGCGGAAATCCCCTTCCGTGACCGCGGAGATGGCACCCCCTTCACTCGTGAGAGAAATCTTTTCGAGCACTCTGCCCCAGAGCTTCAAGGTACTCATTTTTCCGGTGCGGAAGACCGCCGTAACCACTTCCTGGCGCCGCGCGCCGGACCGCAGCAGTCGCGCGACCGTACGGTAGACGCTGGAGGTCGTATTGCTGTGGAGGAGCCCCCCGGTATCCGTGTAGACGCCTGTGAGGAGGCAGGTCGCGATGTCGGGAGAGAGATGCCATCCGACGGTATCGGCAAACGCTACGACGATTTCACAGGTGGAAGCGGCATCGGGAAAGACCAGATTCACCGAAGCGTACATGGGATTTCTGTGGTGATGATCGAACTCGATCGATGGCATCGTGCCATCGAAAAGCATCGGGTGTGTGATGTGCATCTCCGTGAGCTTCGGTTCACCGCAGTCGAGAATGATCGCGGCGTCACCGGGTTGATAGGCGTAGTCATGAACGATCCGAAGTGCCCCCGGAAGAAAACGGAACGTCGCCGGGGCGGGGTCCACGCACTGGAAGACGACGACCTTGCCCGGGTATTGCTGCTCGATGAGATGTGCCATCCCGAGAAGCGACCCGATCGCGTCGCCGTCGGGATTCCTGTGGCAAATGCAGACGACACGGGAGGCGGAGGCGATAATCTCCTGTGCGCGCCGTGCCTCGTCGATCGGAATATGCATGGTAAAGGGATAAATTCTATGACAGATGCGCTGCACAGCAACGATGTGGTGTTGCGCGATATCCACCGATGCACTCTTGCGAACAAATGCGAAAAAAACTGGGCATCACACGAACATCCGATTAGATAACAAGGACTTCTCCGTCACGAAGCGTTTTGAATGGAATGTGATTTTTGGTGCAATACTCGACTTCTTTGTCGATGGCCGCAGATTCCGGATGATCGGAAGCGAAATGCGGGAGAAAGGCAAAGCTGATGATATTGAGTCCTTCCCAAATGGCGTTCTTGCACTCCGGATACGGAGTTTCATGGCAATCATCGACGATCTGATAACACTTCAGTGACGGGGACAGCACGCAGCCGGCTGCGCTGTACCCTCCATAGATAAAATCCTCCCTCTGTCCGAGATCATTTGTAAGCATTTCATCCAACCCGGAAAGATACATCGCTTGTCGCAAGACAAAGACATTGCCTCCGCTGACCCAGATCCCGCCTAATGCATCGATTGTTGGACGAAGTTCTTCTTGATTCTCAAAGAAATCCTGCAGATCAATGCACTGCGGATCCAACCCAATCTCCCGAAGTGAGACAAGATCTTCATCAATGTGCTTTTGTTTTTTCTGAGGATCGGCACCGGCGAAATCCAGCGCATTGGGAATATAACCAACGCTCTTGTTTTTACGGAAAAAACTCTGCAGTTTCTCTGCTTCGTTGCCAATTTTGTACGATGACAAATATAGCTTCATAGATTTGGGGATCACTCTTTTTCACTCTCCTTGGCGAGAATGTTTTCAATCCTGCTCCCCTGCTCGCTGCGCAGATCCATTTCGAAGCGCAGTTCCGGCAAGCGGTGCATATGAAGTGCCGTGAGCGCATGCCGCAACTCCCCTTTGCGCTCCTCCATGAATGCCAAAGCCATCGGATGATTTTTGAGCGCGCTGACGCGGACGGTGATGACGCTGCTATCGGGGCTCGCTTCCACTTCGGTGATCGTGACGATGCCGCATTCGGGCGGACACTGCCGCAGCACGGGCGCAATGAGTCTGCGGATTTCCGATGCGAGCATTTCGGGACGACGTGGCATGAGAAAACTCTAGCGGAAAGCGTGTACAATCCACAGGAAATGCCCGTTCAACCCCTCCACCTCCTCTTCGCCGGCACCCCCGCGTTTGCCGTCCCTTCTCTCAAAGTGTTAGCAGCCAATCCCTCTTTCATGATCGACCTCGTCATCACCCAGCCCGATAAACCTGTCGGCCGCAAAGGGATCGTCACGCCTCCACCGGTGAAAGTCGCCGCGCAGAAGCTCGGCATTCCCGTCTGGCAGCCGTCGGATATCAACAAAGAACCGATGCCCGAACTCCCGAACTCCCCATCTCCCGATTACATCGTCGTCGTCGCCTACGGCCAGCTCCTGAAGCAGCATCTCCTGGATCTCCCCAAGATCGCGCCGGTGAACGTGCACGCCTCTCTCCTCCCGCGTTGGCGGGGCGCCTCGCCGATCCAGCATGCGATCCTGATGGGAGACAGGGAAACCGGTGTCACAATCCAGAGGATGGTAAAAGCACTCGATGAAGGGCCGATTATTTCTCAAGAAAGTACTGCGATCGGTCCGCGAGAAACATTCACAGAACTCCATGACCGCCTGGCTAAGACAGGGGCGCACCTCCTCGTCCAAACGCTTCTGAGCGACGCCAAACCCAAGCCTCAAGCCGAGTCCGGCGTGACGCACTGCAAAAAACTGACGCGCGCCAGCGGCGCGGTGGACCCTTCCTTGATGACGGCAATCGAGATAGATCGCCGCGTCCGCGCCTTGAATCCGTGGCCGGGAGTAACGCTCGATACTTCGCTCAAGATTCTCGCAACCGAATTGCAGCCCACTGCAAGTGCCGTTCCCCTGCTCTGCAAGGATGATACGACCGTGTATCTTGTGACCGTGCAGCCTGCCGGAGGAAAGCCGATGACGGGAGAAGAATGGGCGAGAGGAAAAAGAAAATAAATAATGATGGGCTCTGTAGGGGCTTGGCATGCCAAGCCCCTACTCCTGCAATTGAGTTGTTGCATGTCTTCCCAAAGACCTGTGGATCACACAGAATGCCTCCGTGCGAGTCCTGCTGATGCTCCTCTTGGCTGTACAGATTTCCTTTGCTGCCCCCGCGATCCCCGGCGACACGGACGGCGACGGACTCAGCGATGTCCTGGAAGACGTGAACGGCAACAACCGCATGGATGGTTTCGAGACGGACCGGATGAACGCCGATACGGACCGCGGCGGGGAAGCCGACGGCGCCGAAGTACGCGCAGGCAGAAACCCACTGTTGCAAGTGGATGATTTCACCTGGGACAAGGATGAGGACGGGCTGACGAACGGCGAGGAGTTCGAGAAGCGCACGAACCCCTCGAAAGCCGACACGGACAATGACGGCGTCGGCGACAAGGAAGACCCGTTCCCGCTCGATGCGCGGTACAAGGTGGACCTCGATAAAGACGGCATTCCCGACGAATACGAGCGATTGCATGCCCAAAACCCGGAAGTGCCCGACGCGGCGGAAGATCCCGATGAAGACGGTCTCACCAATGCTGAAGAATTCCAAAAGCAGACGGAACCCGAGAATCCCGATACGGATCTCGACGGTGTAACCGACGGCGAAGAAGTCGCAAAAGAAACGGACCCCACAGTCGCGCCGTGCCTCGCATTGATGGATGCACCGCCTGCAGGATTTCCCGATGCCGCAGGCCACTGGGCCGAGCGCTTCATCGAGCTGCTCCACCGTACGCAGACGATTGCGGACAAGAAATCAATCGTCGAAGGGTATCTCTTCAAAAGCGACCGCTACTTCCTCCCCGACCGCGAGATCTCGCGCTACGAACTGCTCAAAATCACGCTGATGTCCACGTGCGCGCCCTGGAGGACGGAAGGAGTCGCCGCCGCGCGATCGTTCACCGATGTTCCCGAGATCGTGCCGATTGATGCGTCGGAAGATCTGCGCCGGCGTTCGCGAGTGATGTACACCGGGCTCGATCGCGGCATCGTGGAAGGCTATCCAGAAGGCGACTTCCGCCCCGATATCGTGGTCAACCGCGCGGAAGCGGTGGCAATGCTCCTACGGGCGACGGGGATACAAACCACCGGAATCGAGGCCGATCTCCCCTTCTCCGATATTCCGGAGGATGCGTGGTACAAGGAGATCCTGAAGACCGCCCACGCCAATGACATCATCGACGGATACGCTGATAACACCTTCCGTGCGGGAGATCCGATCACGCGTGCCGAGGCGGCGAAGATTGTTGCGCTGTTGATGGAGAGGAACACGTCCGTCCATTCCACTCAGGGAAACTGAGCTGCTCAGCTTCTCAGCTTCTTAGCTTTTGCATGTGAAAAACCCTCACCATGTCGGCAAGGGTTCATCTTCTGAGAAGCTGAGAAGCCGAGCAGCTAAGCAGCTAAGAAAGCTTCGTCTGCATCTCCTGCAGCGCTTCCACGAACTTCGGAAGGTCCTCGGCGTCGAACATGATCGTCGTCTTCTGTCCTCCGCGGGACTTCTCGGAGACTTTGAAAAACTTGCCGTTGCCGCTCTGCTTCAGATCGATATAGAACGTCCTCTGGCGTCCGTGAATCGTGATGGAGTGAATCTCGTCGGCGAAGCGTCCGCCAGCGCCTCCGGGGGCACGGGGGGGACGGGGGGCTGCAGGTGCGGGCTGATCATCGCCGAATCCGCCGCCGGTACCGGTAAGCTCAGACATGGGATCGAACATAAAAGAAAAGGAAGGGAGTAGAGAGCTCTGTCCTGCCGCCGATGTCGTCGCCCAGCGCTTACGCTGCGTCCCACACCGCTTTCTCAGGAGAGAGGTGCAAACAGGATAGCAGGTGTGCCGATGGTCTTCCAAGAAGGAACTCCTCCGAATGTACGCATGTCTTCCGAGATAACGAAGCCGTTCTGAAGCATTTCCTCTGCATAGGGAACGCCCAGCTGCTTCGAAATCTTCTGTGCTGTTGCGGGAATGAAGGGAAGCAGGAGCAGTGCCGCATGCCGGAGCGACTCGGCGAAGTGGCCCAGAAGCTCGATCTTTTGCTGGCCCTTGAGGGTCCACGGCTTCGCTGTATCGATACCGGAGTTGAGTGTGGCGATGAGTTCGAAGACCTGCTGGATTCCCAGATGCACGTGCATACTGTCCATGGACTCTCCGTAGCGCTTCCATCCGTCGCTGCACTGCTTCGTGTCTTTTGCGTGATCCTTCGGAAGCACGATTGCTCCACCTTCTTTCTGGAGCAGAACCAGAACGCGATTCAGCAGGTTTCCCAGCTGATTGCGGAGCTTACTGTCATAAAGCTCCTCGATCCTCTTCCACGAAAAGTCGCCATCATTGCCGACCGGAACTTCATGGCTGAGGTAGAACCTGAGCGGATCGGGGTTACCGAGAAACTTCGCGAGCACTGCATCAGGAACGACGACATTGCCCGTGCTTTTGCTCATTTTCTGCCCTTCACTGGTGAGAAAGCCGTGGATGAGAAGCTGATCGGGCGTACGGACACCGGAATGCTTGAGCATCGCCGGCCAGATGAGAGCGTGGAACCGCGCGATGTCTTTCCCGATGACATGGGTAACGGTGGCGTCATCCCACCATTCGACTCCAAGCCGGCTGAGGCCGTCTTGTCGCTCATGGCGAGCCCCTTCATTCAGACCAAAACAATCGAGGCCGGAAATATAATTCGTCAGCGCGTCGCACCACACATACATCGTTTGCCCTTCATCCCCGGGAACCGGAATGCCCCACGCCAGCGACGATTTCGGGCGCGAGAAGGAAACGTCTTCGAGCCCCTGATCGATGAGCGACAGCGTTTCGTTTTCGCGAAATGCGGGAATAATGTGATAGTCCTTCTTCAATAATTTCTTAAGCCACACTGCTTCTTTGGAAAGCAGGAAAAAATAATTTTCCTCTTTCACTTCCTCCGGAGGCTTCTTGTGGATATCGCACACGCCGTCGACGAGATCTTTCTTCGTCAGAAACCGCTCGCAGCCAGAGCAATAGAGCCCGGTATAGGTCCGCTTCTCCAGCATCCCCGCTTTCTGCAAACGTTTCCAGAGTTCGATGACCGTGGGCCAGTGCTTCTTCTGATCCGAGGTGCGGATGAAGACGTCGCTCGAAATCCCGAGGCGCTTATAGAGATCTTCAAAAAGCGGCACATTGCGGTCCACGAGCGCCTTCGGCGTTATCTTCTCCTTGTCCGCCGTCTGCTGGATCTTGATGCCGTGTTCGTCCGTGCCGATCTGAAAACGCACTTCGTCTCCGCGCAACCGCATCCACCGAGCGCAGACATCCGCAAGAACCTTCTCCAGCACATGACCCATGTGCGGAGCAGCGTTGGGATAATCGATTGCGGTAGTGATGTACTGACGAGCCATACTCATCAAAGATACAAGAACCAAGAAACAAAGAAAGTACCAGCCACCCTAAACCAAGAAGAGCGACATCCCATCAAATAAGTGCGCGAAGTCGGGCTTTGTCCGAGTGGAGCGCCTCTTTGCCGGAAAGAGAGTCCGCGAGATCTGCCTCAGGCAGACGGAGGGTTTCCTTTCGCGCTAGGGGCACCCCGGGCCTCCCCCGAACGGGCACGCCGGGAAATTCGTCGCATCCAGGAAGCCGGCGGCAAAGTTCACGATGCCCGCCGCCAAAATGGCAAGTACCAGTCCCACGAGTGCATCGATGATGATCTTCTTGCCCTTCTCCCTGTTGCCTTCTTCGATCGCTGTGCCCTGCATGGTACTCGCACCCCAGATCACGGCGATGACGCAGGTGCCCATCACGAGGCCGAAGAGGAAGTTGTACCACTGATTAGCGAGGGCGATAAGAAGGCCGGAACCGGGACTCATGCCTGCGCCTGCGATCGGAATGCGGAATTTATTCCACTGCGGATTCCATGCCGTGGCGGCGGCGGAAGCGGGAAGCAGAGCCAATGAAAAAAGAATGCGAAGGATCATCCGAGGGCGTTGAGAACGGCGTGGGCGAGAGCGCGCGCAAGGTTCATGATGAGTGCGCCTGCGATGGCGTATCCCACGGCATGCTTCGCCTGCGTGTACTGCTCCTGCTTGCCGCGGCTGATGATAGCGCGGATGCCGGCGGTCATGATGATGATGACGAAGAAGACGTTGAGCAGACCGAGGATCGTGGAAACAACCACTTCCATGAGCTTGAGAATGGGAGCTTGGGCGCCGGCGGCGATGCTCGCCTGCCCTGCGATGAAGTTCACGATCATCTGGGATGCGAGCACCAGACCAAATCCGACGAGAGCCCAGATGATGCTCGTCTTGCCGCGGGTGAACTTGCTGTCGTCGCCGTAGGAAAGAAGCATCTGGAACCCTCCTATCACCACATAGAGGACGGCAAGCGCCCCTCCTCCCAGCGCCAAAAACGTAGCGATAGCGACGATGGCCGTGTTCACCATCGCGATGACTCCGTTGGTGGTGGTGCCGCAGTGGCCGCCGCCTCCCAGGTACGTGCACGGATCCACGCCAGGGTACGGAGCAGCAACAGCCGCAGAGGCGGCGATGATGCCGCAGAAGACGCCCGCAAGGATAAATTTGTTTTTCATTGCTTAAAGAAGCTGGCGTTAAGAACAGAAAGAATGAATCCAAAAAGGAAAAGCATCACAAGACCGATGATGGCTGCAACGGCGTGCTCCTTCGCCTGCGTGCGCTTTCCCTGATCGTTTCCGGAAATCATGATCATGACGCCTGCGAAGAGAAGCCACAAGATGACGACGCCCACCGCCACTTCCTGCAGCCACCCCAGCGAGTCGGTGAAATAATCGAAGAGTGCGGTGCTCCCCGGAGTGCTGCCTTCTGGAGCAATGTATTCAGCTGTTCCCAAGGGAGCCATAAGCGGAATATTCCCACGCTGCTGCGAAGGAGCAGTAGGCGCGATGGTTGCTTGGGCAAGAGCAACCGCCGGCAGAAGCACCAGAATCGCCGCTGTCATCAGTCGTAAACGCATCAAAGTATTCTACCATATTTGCCTTTCCCTGAGAATTTGCTGTTTATAAGGAAAT
This sequence comes from Candidatus Peribacteria bacterium RIFCSPHIGHO2_01_FULL_55_13, assembly GCA_001788925.1. Lineage (GTDB taxonomy): Bacteria > Patescibacteriota > Gracilibacteria > Peribacterales > Peribacteraceae > 2-12-FULL-55-11. The sequence continues at coordinate 1,479 of MFXS01000005.1, read as the reverse complement.
ATTGTATAATATTGACAAATGCACACCCACCGCATCCTGCTTTTGAACCTGGGCTACGAAACGGGCTTAGACGGCTCGTGGAGGCAGTATTTGCTGGATTCGTGGCGCTACGTGCATACCCCCGAAAGGGTGCAGTCTAGGGTGCGGGAAGAATTCCAAAGCCTGATCCAGTCCGTACAACCCGATATCTGCTGCGTACTCGAGATGCATCACGACCCGATGCTCCTGAAGACCTTCGCGGCGTACCACTGCAAGCATGTCGATCCCAAGTACGGCAATACCTCGGTGCTGCGGCGCCTCCCCTTCTTCCGCGACAACTGCAACGGAGTCTTTGCCCTCGACCGCCTCCCCTGCACCGTCCGGCAGTTCAGGCACGGCACGAAGAAGCTCCTCTACGACGTGAACGTCAAAAACGAGTTCTCGCTTCTCATCGGGCACTACTCGCTCCACGCCTCGGTGCGTCAGCAGCAGTTTGAGGAAATCGCGGCACTGGTGAAGGACCGCAAGCGCGCCATCGTCTGCGGCGACTTCAATGATTTCGGCGGCAGCAAGGAATTGAATTCCCTCATCAAGCACAGCAATCTCCGCCTCGTGCGCCCGGCGCATAACAAGACCTTCCCGGCCTGCCATCCGAGGAAGCCTCTCGATCTCTTCCTCTGCTCGGGTGACATCGTCGATGTGCATGCGGAAGTGATGACAAATACTCATCTTTCCGATCACCTGCCGGTGCTGCTGACGGTGACGGTGTGAGGTCAACATGCTACACTGTTGCTGTGCAGGAGTTCTTCCGTCTTCCTCTATGTCCACTCTTAAGAAAATCACGGTAAAATCCTTAGACGTTGCGGAGGATGCCTATTTTTCCGTAATTGCGGATAAGCGCATAAGGCAAGGTGGCACATTCATTTCTCATGAAGAATTCTGGTCGAGAGTCCTTACGGAAAGCAAAGGAATTCTGTAAACCAATCAGGATTCTTGCATTACCGCCTTATGCTCCGTACGATTTCCCGTGCTTGCGGATGTAGCTCAGTTGGCTAGAGCGGCGCCTTGCCAAGGCGCAGGTCGCGGGTTCGAACCCCGTCATCCGCTCCAAATTCATGAAAGGAAAACCTACGGTTTTCCTCTCATGAGCTCTCTTTTCCCTTAGTTGTTGCCTCCAGTCGGGCAAAGCCCGACTTCGGCTCTTATTTGATTTCGCATGCTGTGATATAAGTGAAGCGTTCTTTATAAAAAGCGCACGAAGCCTGGCTTTGCCAGGCTGGAGTGCCACTTTGCCGGAAAGAGAGTCCGTGAGAGGAAACCCGGAGGGTTTCCTTTCACGCCAATGCGGGATTAGTACAGTGGTAGTACGCGAGCTTCCCAAGCTTGAGACGCGGGTTCGATTCCCGTATCCCGCTCCATGCATAGGTTCAGATACATCTTGCACTCCCTGAGGTCATCATGACCTATGGGAAGAGGACGCTTTCAGCCGGCATTCAAAGG
>MFXS01000004.1:8302-118355 GCA_001788925.1 Candidatus Peribacteria bacterium RIFCSPHIGHO2_01_FULL_55_13 | reverse complement strand
ACGCCCTACGCCCCGATCCAAATCCTTATCGAGGACACCCGCCACGACGACCACAAACTCGGCGCGCTCGGCGCAGTCGCCCAGTGGATCACCGATGCAAAAATCGATGACGATATCCTTCTCCTCACCGGCGATAACTATCTCGGATGCTCGATCGATGCTTTTGTGAAGTCCGCCCGTCCCGGCACTCCTCTTCTTGCCGCCCATGACATCGGCAATCTCGAACGCGCAAAACAATTTGGAACTGTCGTCGTAGACAAATCGCAAATCATAAATCGTAAATCGCAAATCGTCCCTGTGGCGTCTTTCGAAGAGAAGCCCCCAAACCCAAAATCAACCTTAGTATCGACCGGCTGCTCCCTCCTCCCCCGCTCCACGCTCCCCATTCTTCTGGAATACGCCGCATCTCACCCCGATAACGTCGGCGGCATCTTCGAGGAACTTCTGCGAAGGAAAATCTCCGTCGACGCGTATGTATTTTCGGAGCCATGGTTCGATATCGGGTCGTTTGAAGCGTACCTCGAGGCAACTCTGTCGCTCGTAGGACACAACGTCCTTTCCGGAGAGAACGCGGTGATGGAAAAAACGGAATGCGCCGGAAGCGTTGTGCTTGGAAAAGGGTGCCGCGTGATCAATTCGACGCTGGAAAACGTCGTGCTCTTTGATCAGTGTACGATCGAAGACTGCGATCTCCGCGATTGCATCTGCGACGACGGATGTGAACTCCGGGGCATCGATCTCCGCAAGAAGATGCTCCGCAAAGGCACAAAACTGATCCGCAAAGATTGACAACCCATCAGATGTTCTTCTTGTAATACTCGGGAATCCCGAATTCCGCATTCCGAATTCCGAATTATCGTTTACACTCCCTGCCGATGCGTAAATCACTCTTTGTCGGCCTTTCCATGGTGACGCTCCTCGTCGGATGCGGCGGATCGGCGACTTCAAGCTACCGTTTGCAGTTCGATACGGAGGAGACGAGTAAGCTGACCCTCCTCTCACTTGCGGTGACCCGCGTCATCGAACGCAGGCTCGAAGCTATGGGAGAAAATGTGAAGGGTCTCGACATCAGCCAGAAGGAGGAAGGCCCCGAGCTCACGTTCACCGTAGAGACGGAAGCGGCCGCGGCATTATTGCGCGATGATCTGACGGCGCCGTTTGATCTGAAAATCATGCGGGAGACCAAAGCCGGAGAAACGCCGACGATCGAGATTGAAGGCCACGGGGGATTCATCGAAACCGGCGTGACGGAGAAGCATCTGGAATGGGTGGAAGCCGCCGAGGAACTGGACAATAAAGGAAGGATCACACTTGGGTTCACCGACGATGGACGGGAGCTCATGCGCACCGTCTTCCGGCAGAACGTCGGAAGAAACATCGGGCTCTTTGTCCGCGGGAGGCTCGTGGCCAAGCTCCAGGTGGATACCGCGGAACTCAAAGATGACATCATCATTACCGGAATCCCCTCACCCGAACTCGCGCGCGTCTTCGCCGACGACGTGAATGTGGGGCTCCACGTCATATTCACACCGCTTCCGTAATTTCCACACACTTCTATCATGTCCCGCAACCGTTCTCTCACCTGGCCTATTGTGACCGCCGTTCTGGCGGTGCTTGTCGCCTTCCTCGCCCTGCCCCAGTCCATGCGCGGCTGGATGCCGGTCCTCGGAAGCGCCAAGATTCATTACGGACTCGATCTGGCGGGAGGAACGCAGCTCGATTTCCGTATCTCGGAGCAGGAAATGCTCGACCAGAAAGCGGAGCTTGAGTCGCAGATCGCAGAACTCAAAGCACAGGGTGCTTCCGCGGAAGCCGTGAGTGCACTCGAACTGCAGCTTGTGTCACTTGAAGAGCAGCAGCGAAACGTTCTGGAAGCGATCCGCACCGTACTGGAGCGTCGCATCAACAGCCTTGGCGTGAGCGAAGCCACCATCACCCCTTCGGTGATCGGTGCGGAAAAGCACCTCCTTGTGGAATGCCCCGGCGTCATCGACGTGCAGCAGTGCATCGCGACCGTGGGTAAGACCATCAAGCTGGAATTCAAGGAGGAGTTCACGGAAGTGACCGACGAATTCAAGAAAAACGTGGAGCAGGAGGTCGCAGACGCACAACGCCGCATGAGTGCAAGCGGCATCACGCTCACGCAGCTCTCCGAAGACCTCAGCGACAAGCTGGGGGTGGCCAACCTCGGTGAGCAGACCTTCTTTAAAGACATGCTCCCAAAGGGATTAGAGGACCTTTGGACGAAGACGCCGGGTTCGGGAGTGTTCCGCCGTAACGTGAAGCTCAATGTTCCGTCGCAGGATGCGGAAGGCAATCCCACGGTCCAGGAAGTGGAGGGCATTTTCTTAAGCGAAGTGACCCGCGCCCGCACGCAAACCGGCCGCACCATCAACGAGGCCCCCAAGGCCTTCGGACTCCTCGCCGAGCGCGAGGAAGGAGCTTCCTACACGGCACACGAGAAAGAGGCGCTCGGAACGAAAATCTCTCCCCGTGTTATCGGGGCCATCCGCGGCATGCAGCCCGGTGAACTCCAGGCCGTTACGATGGAAGAAGGCAGCCGTGTCCTTTTCCTTCGCTCCTTTGTGCCGGGCCGTGAGGAGGTCGACGTGAGCCACATCCTCATTACCTATGCCGGCGCTACGCAAGCCAAGCCCACGGTGACCAGAACGAAGACGGAAGCGATGGAGCTTATCAACCGCATCAAGACCGATATCGACAAAGGTTCGAGCTTCGAGGGTCTTGCCCGCACGTACTCTGAGGGCGATTCCGCGGCACAGGGAGGCAAGATCGATCCCCTCGCCCGCGGTTCGCAGCTTCCGGCCTTCGAAGCAGCAGCCTTCAGCCAGCAACCGGGCCAGGTGAGTGCCCCGGTGGAAACGCAGTTCGGATACCACCTCGTCCGCACCGATTCCGCACCGAGAACAACATCTGATACCGCAAGCTACGACGAGCTGAGCTTCGCCAGTGATCCTGAGGGTGCCCGCGCTGCGGCCACGGTCAGCGCGCTTCAGCGGGGCGACGTGAAGAGCACAGAAGAAGTGGCGTATATCCGTTCGATCTTCTTCTCACTTGTACCCACAGGATGGAAAGATACGCCGCTTGATGGCAAAAACTTCCGCTCGGCCACGGTGTCGCTCGACCCCGTGACCAATATCCCGGTGGTCCAGATCACCTTCGATGAAGAAGGCGGAAAGCTCTTCCAAGAACTGACAAAAAGGAACATCGGCAAGCGCCTCGCGATCTTCGTGGGAGGAGACCTGATCTCTGCCCCTGTGGTGCAGGGAGAGATAGCCGGAGGAAACGCCGTCATCACCGGAAGCGCGAACTTCGATGAAGCAAGGCTTCTGGCTCAGGATCTCAATACCGGAGCCATCCCGGCCCCTATTTTCCTTTCCGGGCAGCGCACGGTGGAAGCCACGCTCGGAGCGGACGCCCTGCGGACCTCCATGCAGGCTGCGGCCATCGGCATTGTGCTCCTCATGCTCTACATGCTTCTGATCTACCGCTTGCTCGGCGTGCTCGCGAATATCTCCCTCGCACTCTATGCCATCCTCTTCTTCGTGCTGATGAAGATTCCCCTCTTCCTCTTCTCCGGACAATACGTGGTGCTCACGCTCGCCGGCATGGCGGGCATCATCCTGAGTACCGGTATGGCCGTAGACGCCAACGTCCTCATCTTCGAGCGCATCAAAGAAGAACTGAAGCGCGGCCGCACGTTCTCTCTGGCCCTGGAGACCGGCTTTGAGAAGGCCTGGCCCTCTATCCGCGACGGAAACGTCAGTACGCTCATCACCTGCGCGATCCTCTTTACGATCGGCACCTCCATCGTCCGCGGCTTTGCCATCACCCTGGGTCTGGGCGTCTTCCTCTCGATGTTCACCGCCATCATTGTCACCAAGTGGCTGGCGAAAAGAATCGCTGCAACGCCGCTGGCGCAGCGGTCGGAGCTCTTCGGAGTGAAGCGAAAGCAGGAAATGCCGTCCTAACCTCGATGGATACGCTGACCATCACCGATCTCGAGCTCTGGACCCGCATCGGCGTCCCCGATGAGGAACGCAAAGCGGAGCAACGGATCCTCGTGACGATTGAGCTCCAGGGCGATCTCTCTCCTGTCGGAAAGTCTGATGACGTTTCCAAGGGCATCGACTATGAAATGCTGACAAATGAGGTCCGCGCGCTTGCCAAGACCGAACGCAAAACGATCGAAAGGCTCGCGGAGGACATCGCAGCGATGATCATTGCATTGTATAATCCTGAATCCGTGAAAGTCTCCGTCTGGAAAGAGCCTCTGCCAGGGGTGCGTGGAGTGAAAGCAACCATCACCCGCCCATGACACAGATCTTCCTCGGCCTCGGCAGCAATATCGATCCTGAAATGAATCTTCAAAAAGCAGCCGCTTTGCTCCGGGAACATTTTCCTGATATCGAATTCTCCTCCGTCTACCGCACGGCCGCCCGCGAAGTGGAGGATCAGAATGATTTCCTGAATACCGTTGCAACCTGTGATACCCAGAAATCCTCTGAAGATATCTATCGTATCTTGCAAAGCATCGAGCAATCGCTGGGCAAAGCTCCGCCCTTCCGTTTCGGCCCCAGAACAATTGATCTCGATCTCTTATTGCATGGAAACAAATCGCAAATCATCAATAGTAAATCGCAAATCGTCCTGCCCCACCCTCGCATGCACGAACGCCGTTTTGTCCTCGAGCCCCTCTGCGAACTGATCGACCCGCAATTCAAGCACCCCGTCATAAAGCAATCCTGGGAATATTTGCTCGAAAAAACCCTAGAACAGGAGTGTGTCCTCACGGACATCGCTTTATGATGGAGCCATGGAAAAACTGTTCCATGATCTTCTCAAGGCCATCGGCGAAGACCCGAAACGCAAAGGGCTTCTGAAAACCCCCAAGCGGGCAGCAGACGCCTTTCAATTTCTGACAAAAGGCTACGGGGAAGATCTGGAAACGATTGTGAACGACGCGCTTTTTCCCAGTGAGACCGATGGAATGGTCATCGTCACCGATATCGAATGCTACAGCCTGTGCGAGCATCATCTCCTGCCCTTCATCGGCAAGGTGCATGTGGGCTACGTCCCGAATAAGCACATCATCGGCCTCAGCAAGATCCCGCGCATCATCGACATGTTCGCCCGCAGGCTCCAGACCCAGGAACGCCTCACCCAGCAAATCTGCGACGCGCTGGAATCGGTGCTGAAGCCCAAGGGCATCGCGGTCGTCGTAGAAGCCGAGCACCTCTGCATGATGATGCGGGGCGTGGAGAAGCAGCATTCCAAAGCCATGACCAGCTGCGTGAAGGGATTGATCAAGAAAGATGAAAAGACACGGGAGGAATTCCTGCGGTTAATAGGAAGGTAAACGGCATCCGTAGAGACGCAACTCTGTTGCGTCTCCCAAGGTGATCAAGCCGCCAGCGCGGTTGGCCGTTCAGCCCGCGGCCCGTACATGTACAGATTCCGCGTTTCCGCCGCGACTTTCGCAATGGCCAGATTCACTTCGGAAGTAAGTTCAATATCCAGCTGCTCCGCAACTTCCTGCACTTCTTGCGCAGTCAATTTTCCGTTCTCAATCGCTGCCGCCCATTCCGTATTTTGCGCCGCAATGAAGGCTTCGTTGAACATATATCCGGTTTGATCCGCTTGCTCGACGAGTTCCTCAGCAGAGAGCTTTTCCTGTTCAACGCCATTGATCCAAACGGCATTCTGAAGCGCCTCTACATTCCCATCTCCCTCCAGAGTGGTTTGCCACGTATCTGCTGCATACGTCTGAATCTCCTCGGCAATCTCCAAACCCTCTCCGTATACAGCATCGGGTCTGTCATCCCGATCACCGATCACCTTTTTTGCAGTTTTTTCGGTGTCTCCTTCAAGGAGGACAACTTCGTCTGTCACTGTCTTTCCGTCCACAATCAGGACGGATCCACCTGCAGTCTGCAAATCAGTTTGATCTGTGTGTTGTACTTCATGCACAAGAATACCTTTCAGTTTTCTCGGGTCCCCATTCGCCACTTGCCCCGCGCTCACGAAAATCTCAGAAACCTCTCCTCCTACAGGCGCCATGCCACCGACGCCGGGCTCCAGCTGCGCCACCTGCACGCTGCTGTACTCGGAAGCAAGCGGCGCGATGACGTCTTGTCGTGTAAGTAATGCCTGGCGGATATCCGCTGCGGTGCCGTCGCTTGCATCGATGATGCCCTGCTCCACTTCCTCCTCCAGAATCTGGAGTTCCGTATCGATCTGGCTGGAAACTTCTCCCAGAGTATCCGCATATGTGGTGGCCCTCTGCAGCCGCTCTGCTGCTGTAAGGATCTCCATCGGCTGCGCTTCCATCTCTGCCAGTGCTGCTCGGTTCTCGTTCATCGCGCCCAGTGTGTGGCACCATGTTTGCGATGTCCGAATCGCGGCACCTGAATCTCCTATGCATCATTTTTTTGTCTTACATAAGCCAAAATCTCGTTCCCTGCGAAACCCATCCAACACCCTACAGCCTGTCCTGAGCCTGTCGAAGGGCCCTACCCCCCTACAACTTCTTCTCGTACATCAAGAATGTATACGCCGGATTCCCCTCGTGCCTCTCTTCACTCACAGCATTCCAACGCTCCGGATGAAACTCCGGAAAGTACGCATCACCCGGAACAGTCGCATGCACGCGCGTGAGATAAATGCGGTCTGCTTTTTCGAGTGCCTCGCGATAGATTTCCCCTCCTCCAATGACAAAGACTTCTTCAGCATTTTTGCAATCTGCCTGCCCGTCCGGCAGGCGGGCAATCTGCAATGCCTCGTCGAGCGAAGCAACAACGTGACACCCTCCTGCCATATATCCCTTCTGCCTCGTAACGACGATATTTGGACGCTTCGGAAGCGGATGCCCGATGGATTCATAGGTCTTCCTCCCCATGATCACGGGCTTTCCGGTTGTGAGTGTCCGGAAATGCCTCATGTCTTCCGGGATGTTCCACGGAATCTTCCCATGATCGCCGATCACGTTGTTTTCCGAGGCGGCGGCAATAAGGGAGATGCGCATGGATCCAACCTACCAGCAAATGCCAAAATTGGTTAAAACAAAAAGATTTTTGCACATACGAAAACCCCGCTAGAAGCGGGGGTCCGAGCACCTATAGTGCATCCGTCGACTTGCTAATCGTGCATACAGTGTACGTTTGTGCACTCGTGCATGTCAAGATCCCTTGTTACGGTTCATATGCCGCCGTTGTGGGGCGGGCATGGTGCATTCCTCGACTTGCTAATCGAAGGAATGGGGGTTCGATTCCCCTCCGCTCCACCAACGCGGCGGCATTACACCGCAATCGGCGCCTTAATGCTCGGCTCCGGGTCATAATTCAGAACCTCAAAATCTCCGAACCGGAAATCAAAGATGGATTTCACCTCCGGATTAATCTTGAGCTGCGGCAGCGCCTTGGGCGCACGTGATAATTGAAGACGCGCCTGATCCACGTGGTTTTTATAGAGATGCACGTCGCCAAAGGTGTGGACGAAATCCCCTACACCGAGCCCACAGACCTGCGCGACCATGTGTGTGAGCAGGGAATAGGATGCGATATTGAATGGAACGCCCAAAAAGACATCGGCGGAACGCTGATAGAGCTGGCAACTCAACCGATCATTCGCGACATAGAACTGAAACAGACAATGGCATGGTGCTAACGCCATCCTCCCCTGCTCCACGTTGTCCTGCGGACTGATCGATTCATCCGGAAGGTCCGCAGGGTTCCATGCAGAGACGATAAGACGGCGCGAATGCGGTCGCTTCTTGATCTGCGCGATGACCTCGCTCACCTGATCGATCACGCGGCCGCTGGGCCCTTCCCACGCCCGCCACTGCTTGCCATACACAGGCCCGAGATCCCCGCGCTCTGTCGCCCATTCATCCCAAATCGAAACACCATTCTCTTTGAGATAGCCGATGTTCGTAGAACCCATCAGAAACCAGAGAAGTTCGTGGATGATCGCACGCGTAGAAAGCTTCTTCGTTGTGAGCATGGGAAATCCATTGCTGAGATCAAACCGCAGCTGTGCGCCAAACATCGAGTACGTGCCCGTGCCCGTTCGGTCGTCTTTTGCCGCGCCGCTATCGAGGATATGCTGCAGTAAATCCAAGTACGCCTTCATATGCTCTATGATAACTTCGTCGTCACGAAACAGACACTGAAAAAACGGGGTCTTTTTCTGCAATTGGTGGCAACGGTGATTATTTGGTCTGTTCTTCCTTTCGGACTCTTATTGCACGGAAGCATATGGATCTATCAACAAATCTATTTTCCAATTTATGACATTCCCAAAGTCAGATTCAGCGATTATTGCATTTTCGATCGTTATAAATTACGGCATCTCAATATATTTCAAAAACTTGCCTGCCTCTACTGTGAGTATGCAAATGGGGGCGTAGCTTGGCTTAAGGCTATCGTGAATAGAACAGAAATCTATTCCTGCTCTATCAAACACAATGTGCATAAAGAAGGTCAGGAACATCAGAAAGATTTCTTTGAGTACAAGGCATTCCAGTAGTCCTATTTTCTACCAGCGTAGCGCCAAGCCATCTCGAAGATTTGACGTTGGGTTTCCGCCACCTCCTTGCTTTCAATAATCACGCCGAAAACATTTCCTCCATCTCCAAACGAGCAAATCGCCACTTTGTGGTCGTAGATGTTGATCTCATTTTGAAAATCGAATTCTTTTGCAGGAACAAGGCGGATCTCACGCAGATATTGCTTGTCATCGCCGTGCACTTTCCTGCCGGCGGCGTCGTCGGGAGAAATACCACGGAGATGAATGCCGCGCTTCACGCGCTGCGCCACGTATTCCTCGTCATACTCCGGCCAGAATTCCCGGACGACAGAGGAGTTTGCGAAGTTCAGCAGTTCTCCGGATGCGGTGAGCGTGTCTTCGTACACTTTTTGAACGCCTTCCCACCCCTCGAAGAACCGTACATGCGGGCTGCGGTGCTTGGCTCCCTGGAGTGACCGTAATTCCGGAAGAATACGCTCGAGAGACTCGGCATTCTTGCGCGCTTCAATACTCAGATACTCGGGAGCAACCGGTGCATACCACTTCGCGCGCATTTTCCGCTCCATCGTGAAGATCCCCTTTTGCACCATTTCTTCAAGGGAGTTGTAGCTCGTGATTCGGTTCAGTTTGCTGCGCTTCGCGTATTCGGACGCTGGCGCCGAGCCGATCTGGAGGCCGGTGAGATACAGCTGCGCCTCTTTCGGGTCGAGGCCGATAGATTCAAGAATGGGAAGAAGGTCGCGGGCCATGAAAGAAAGGAAAAATGAAAAAGGATAATGGAAAAATAAATGACTTTGAGAGTGTAGCAAGGTGTTATTAATTTTTACAACAAAGACGGTTTTTTATTGCACAAGATACACACCAGTGAGTAGGAAGACTTTACTAAGCCAAAGATCGTACGATGCATTGTTGATAAAGAACTGAACAGTTCAATTCTTGTATACGAACATGCGTTTGTAATGGGCTGCGCTCAACGCCAGACTCGCTAGCGAATTTTTCCTTTATCCTTTTTCATTTTTCCTTTTTTATGAACCCCGTCTCCTCCCCCATGAAAGAAGCGCTCGTTGCTGATGCCAAATTCGCACGCACGGGAGCGGATCTTGATTTTACGCCGGCAATGAAAACAAAGGCCGATGTGATCGCCTTTGCCAAGAAACACGGCGCAACGTTCGCCGATTACACCTTCGTCGACGTGCCGGGGACATTGCAACACACGACAAAGCCGATCCACGAGCTCAGTGATGTTTTTGAAGGAGGCGCGGGGTTCGATGGTTCCAGTATCCGCGGATTCCGGAACATCGAGGAAAGCGACATGCTCCTGATGCCCGACCCCGCGACGGCATTCTTGGATACGTTTGCAGGGGAACCGACGATCGCACTGCTCTGTGACGTGAAGGATCCCATAAGCGGCAACCTGTTTGACTCATCTCCACGGACGATTGCTAAGCGAGCTGTGGAGCGCCTGCAGAAAAGCGGCGTTGCCGATGCCGCGTACTTCGGTCCGGAGGCCGAATTCTTCATCTTCGACTCCGTCCGTTACGATCAGCAGCAGGGCAGCGCTTTCTATGCTGTAGATTCTTCAGAAGCCATCTGGAACACCGGCAAGGAAGAGGTGGGTGGAAACATGGGCTACAAGATCCGGAACAAAGAGGGTTATTTTCCGGGGGCACCGATGGATCAGTTGAAAGGCGTTCGCTCCGCGATGGTCCGCGAGCTCGAAGCTTCGGGCATCAAGGTGGAAACCTCGCACCACGAAGTAGCAACAGCCGGCCAGGGCGAGATCGACATGGAAAGAGACGAGATGCTCACGATGGCGGATAAGCTGATCCGTTATAAATACATCCTGAGAAACGTTGCCGCGCAGTTCGGCAAGACTGTTACCTTCATGCCAAAGCCGATTTATGGGGACAACGGCACGGGCATGCACGTCCACCAGAGCCTCTGGAAGAACGGCAAGCCGCTCTTTGCCGGGGGCGAGTACGCGGGCCTCAGCACCATGGCGATGTCCTACCTTGCAGGGCTCCTGAAACACGCTCCTGCACTCTGCGCACTGTGTAACCCGACGACCAACAGCTACAAGCGCCTGGTACCTGGCTTCGAAGCGCCGGTGAATCTGATCTACTCGGCACGCAACCGCTCCGCCGCCATCCGCATTCCCATGTACAGCAATAACCCCAAGGCCAAGCGCGTGGAATTCCGCATGCCCGACGCCGTCTGCAACCCCTATCTCGCCTTCTCCGCCATGCTTCTTGCTGGTCTCGACGGCATTGAGCGCGAACTGAAGCCCGGATCGCACACCGATGAGAACCTCTACAAGATGGAGGCATCCAAACTCAGCAAAATCCCGCACGCGCCGGCAACGCTCGCCGATGCACTTGATGCACTGGAGGACGACCACACCTTCCTCACAAAAAACGGCGTGTTCTCCGAGGCCTTCATCGCTTCCTACATCGAAGGCAAACGTGCGGAAGTCGCCGAATGCGGCATGCGCCCAACTCCATGGGAGTTCTATAAGTACTTCGACGCCTAGGAAATTGGGAATTTCAAAAACGGCGGAGCAACTCTCCGCCGTTTTTATTGTATGCGGACATCCTCAATGTAGAGTGGGAACAATGCAGTTTCCGCGGCGAAATTGCAGGACCAACCTGGAGGGCTGTTCCAGCTCAGCAGCGGGCCTACATGCATGTGAAGGGGCCCAAGCTTAAAACTTCCAGGTTGGGTCTTTTATTGCCCAAAGGTAAACGCATATCCCTCCGCTCCCGCCCCGGCGATCTTCAGGATTATTTCATGTTCGCCGTATTCCCCTTTCCAAAGCACGAAGAGATCGTAACGGTCGATGGTAAACGTCTTCTCCAGCTTTCCATCAACGAAGACCTGCACCATTGGTAGCGATAGAGAGCCTGTGGTGAGCAGTGCGGCATCCATTCCCTCTACTCCCATCACCAGATTGATCTCCCCTCCCAAAAACTTCATGCGGATCTCTCCGGTCTCAGATCGAAGGACTCTCTGTTCATCATCCACGATCTGCCAGGTGCCATCGAGAGTGTATTCATGAAGCTCCATTTCTTCGGGCGCGGTGTAGACAACGGCATCCTCGGTGGGAAACATTCCTCCGTTGCCAAAAGAACTCCAGCTTCTGGGCCCAAGATAGATCTCCGGGGTCTGCTTACCGTAATACTCTTTTACATCCTCTGAATCGCCTGTCCTGAGCCCTGTCGAAGGGTTTGAATCTTCTGGACCCCCTACTGTCACACCTGCTTCGCGCAACAAACTTTTAATCGCCTCCTCCGTCTCCTCATAGTCTCCTTCCCCAAAATGGGTGTAGCGGACATTCCCTTCCACATCGATCAGGTACTTCGCCGGCCAGTAGCGGTTCTCGAAGGCATTCCACGTTCCAAAATCATTGTCCTGGGCCACTGTGTACGTGAGTCCGTGGCGCTTGATGGCATCAGCGACATTTTTTTGATCCTTCTCGAAAATAAACTCAGGCGTGTGAACGCCGATGAGGACGAATTTCCCCGTATCCTTAAATGTTTCCCAGTAGCCCTGAATGTAGGGGAGCGTACGGATGCAGTTGATGCACGAGTACGTCCAGAAATCGACGAGCACAACTTTTCCACGAAGACTCTCCATCGTGAATGGATCACTGTTATGCCAAGGAGCAAGACCGGAGAACTCCGGGGCAGAGGAAATGACAGGAAGCTTCGCAGTAAACGGATTTTCAAAGCTGGAGGATGACGTTGTCTCTTCTGAATCCTCCCCAAATAACTTCTCCTCCACCCGGCTCCCGAAATCCCCGTACCCTACTTTCTCCACCAGATACGTCTGCAGCCGCATCAGGCCTCCATACTGCAGTCCCACGGCCGTGAGGATGAGTACTACGCCGGCAATCCGCTTGATAAGCCCGCTATAGTGGTTGAGGGCCCGTACGCGCCGGGTGATCGCCTGTCCGCCGTAGCCGACGATCAGCAGAGGAACTGCGGTCCCGAGGCCGTACATCGAAAGCAAAAATGCTGCACGCGGCCCGGGCTCCTCCCGGACGAGCGTGAAAGCGAAGCCTAACGCGGGACCGGCACACGGCACCCATACGAGGCCGAGTGTGAGACCGATGATGAATGCTGCGAGCGGATTTTCACGTCCGAGCTTCTCGCCTGTTTCCTGCTGTATCTCCCCTCCCCACTGCTGGAGTTTCGTCGCGATCTTGGACCCGAGTTCCATGGCGGTCGCTCCGACGGTTTGCGCGATCGTGACCGAGATCCATCCGTAGCGTTCAAAGAAAAATCCTCCCATCACGGCACCCAGAAGCTGCAGTGTGCGGTTGTTTGTAAGGAATCCCACGCCGAAGAGCAGCAGGATGTAGTACGTGGAAATCCGGAGCACGTCGGCAAATGCAACGAACTGGCTCAGGACCAGCGTAAGGAGAAACGTGAACCCCACAAAGCTCACGACCATCCCAAGGACAGTGAGAAGCGGCCGCCATCGGCTACGTCCGGCGACGCTAACCCCAAGCACGATCGGCAGAAGCGGCAGAATGCAGGGCAAAAAGATAGTGAGCATTCCTGCGAGAAAGAGAACGAGTGCGGTCGGAAGTGTAGACATGCATGGATGATAGGGCAGGAATGGGGGAAATGGCAGGAAAGGCAAAACATGTTTTGCCTTTCCTACCCTTTCTGCCTTTTCTTACTTCAGCAACGCCTCAAGCTGAACCTCCGTGGGGCCCTGCACCGAGGAAAGCTTCACGCCGTTTCCATCCACCACCACAAACGTGTGCTGGTACACCACATTGTACTTCGCCTTGAGCTCCTTGGCGGTGTCGTAGTCCACTTTGTAAACCGACCGGGAATACTCCCCGGACGGCAGAATGGATTGCAGATACGCATTTGCCTTCTTGCATTCTGGACACCAGGAGGCATGGAAGAAGAGCACCTTTGTTTCGCCGTTCATGAGGACATCGGCTGTGTAATCCTGATATGTCGCCTCTGCGGCAGCCTGTGTGCCGGTGGATGCCGTGCCTGACGATGTCGGAGGAACCGTAATCACAGGATTTCCCTGCACCGCAAACTCCTCGCGCATCTGGAGGCGGCCATCCACCGTGATCATCATGCCTTCGGGGAGGACCAGCGTGGTACCGTCCGAAAGTATTACCGTGCCGTCGGTTTTCACCGTCGTGCCGTCGTCATACTCCAGATCCTCTTGCATCCGCGACATCTGTCCGTCTTTGATCGTGAGCATCATTCCACCTTTCATCGTGACGCCGTCTTCCGTCAAAGGCTGTACGGAACGTGCGGCGGCACCCTGCGACATCGCGCTTCCATTAGGATTTGCGGCGTTCTTCGCGGGGAGACAGGCTGCAAGAACGACCAAGGAAAGAACCAGAAGAGAGCGGCGGATCTGCATAAAAAGAAGAAAAAGGAGGAGGGGCCCATTGTAGCGCAGAAATGTTCCCTGGAAAACAGTTTATGAACGCGATCTCTTTGCAAGTTTTCCCAGGTCTTTCCTCCCCTGAACCCATGAGGAAGGGCAATTGTTTTGGAACGGGCACTGATCACACGCGCGGTTACGGGCTGTGCAGACGCTTCTGCCGTGGCTGATGAGGAGCGTCGTTACCTTGCCCCATTCTTTTTTGGGCGCGCCCTGCATCAGATCCTGCTCTACCTTCTCAGGAGTATTCCCTCTGCTCAATCCGAAACGACGAGCGACGCGGAACACATGTGTATCCACGGCGATTCCTTCATGAATGCCGAATGCCGCGGAAAGAATGACCGATGCCGTCTTTCGGCCCACGCCCGGAAGCGCGGTCAGCTCTTCCATCGTATGAGGGACTTCTCCCTGATACTGATCGATGAGCATGCCGCACATGAGCTGAATGTATTTCGCTTTGTTCCGGTATGTGCCGCAGGAATGGACGTCGCGCTCGAGTTCGGTGCGTGAAACCTTCAAATAATCGGACGGTGTTTTATACTTCGGATACAAAATTTCCTTCGTTACTTTATTCACGCGCACATCGGTGCATTGCGCCGAAAGAATGGTGGCGACGAGGAGATCGAGGGGCGTGCGGAACTGCAAAAACGTCTTCGGAGGAGTGTGACTTTTCCGCAGCGTATCGAGCACAATGCGCAAAGAGAGTCGTGTCATGAAACTAGAGAACAATATAGCATGTTCACAATTCCGACCGGACGTATTTTCACTTACAGTTCACTCCCCGCATGTCTTTCCTCCCTCCTTTCACCGTGTTCGACGTCGAGACGACCGGTCTCGATCCGAAGCGCGGTCACCGGATCATCGAGATCGCCGCCGTTCGCATTGAAGGCGGAGTTATTCAGGGAGAAACGGCCTTTCAGACGTATGTAAATCCCGAGCGATTGATCCCGTGGGAAGCCAAACAGGTGAACAAGATTGATGACACGATGGTGGCCAATGCTCCGACCATCGACCAGGTACTACCGCAGTTTCTGACCTTCGCCGAAGGATCGACCCTTCTCGCCCACAACGCCAACTTCGACATGGGATTTTTGCAGGTGGAAAAGGACTTCTGTTGGGGCTACGTCGATCTCCCCGAATGCCTCTGCAGTCTGGTCCTCAGCCGGTCGATTTTCCCCCAGGAGTTCCGCCACAACCTTGATGTCCTGGCGCTGCGCTGCGGCCTTGTTCTCCCCACAGACCGCCACCGCGCACTTCCTGATGTGCTCCTCACGGCACAGGCATTCTTGAAGATGATGGAAAAGGGCAATATCCGGTCGCTGGACGAATTGCGGAAGCGGGCGGCAGTGAAGCAATTGGCAAGAAATTAAGAATGCGGAATTCGGAATTCGGAATTATGATGTTGCAGCAATTCCGCATTCCGCATTCCTCATTCCGAATTGTCCGTACTTCCCATCATCATCGGCGCAGACCACCCGCTCCTTCGCAAAAAGACGAAGAGCGTGCCGAAGGTGACCAAAGAGCTTCTGAAGCTGATCAAGGACCTCCAGGAAACGGTAAAAGACGCCGATGGTGCGGGAATCGCGGCGCCGCAGGTGGCCCGCACGGAACGCGTCTGCCTCGCATTGATCTCCGGAAAGATGATTCCCTTGATCAATCCAAAAATCACGAAGAAAAGTGAAGAGAAGGAATCAGCGGAAGAGGGGTGCCTGAGCCTTCCAGGAATCGCCGTCGATGTTCCGCGATCGGTGGAGATAACGCTCAAGTACATTGATGCGAAGGGTAAGGCCCAGGAACGGAAATTGAAGCATTTTGATGCACGGGTTGTTCAGCATGAAGTAGACCATCTCGAAGGAGTATTGATTGTTGATTATCAGGCTATCGGGTAAAACTGATCCGTATGCCAGAGCTGGAAGCCATTATCGGCCTCGAAATCCATGCCCAAATGAGCACCAAAACGAAGATGTTCTGCGGATGCGATAATGACGCCTGGAATAAGGCACCCAACACCACCGTCTGCCCCGTCTGCATGGGTCACCCGGGAACCTTGCCCGTGCCGAATGCTGAGGCGGTTGCGAAAGCCGTAAAAGCATCTTTGGCCATCGGCTGCACCGTAGCTCCCAATTGCCACTTCGACCGCAAACACTATTTCTATCCCGATCTCCCTGCTGGGTATCAGATTTCGCAGTACGATTTTCCGCTTTCGAAGGCTGGAAAAGTCGATTACGAACTCCGAGACAGCAGCGGCAAGGTGACTGAAGAAAAAGTCTGCCGCATCACACGGTTGCACATGGAGAACGATGCGGGAAAATTGACCCACCGAGGGAAGAAGACGCTCTGCGATTACAACCGCGCCGGAACGCCGCTCATGGAAATCGTCACGGAGCCGGATTTACGCTCAGCCGACGAGGCCGTGGCCTTTGTGCAGGAGCTCCGCAGGATTTTGATCGCCGTGGATGCCTCCGAAGCGGACATGTTCAAAGGCATGATGCGTTTCGACGCGTCGATTTCGCTCCGAGAAAAAGGAACCGAAAAGCTGAATGTGCGTAGTGAGATCAAGAACTTAAACTCGTTTAAGTCGCTGGAAAAAGCGCTGCAATATGAAGAGAAACGGCTCCGAAAACTCTGGGAGGAAGAGGGCGGCCCCATGAAAGGCGCGATCACCGTTGGATGGCAGGATGATGAGGAAAAGACGCGTATGCTCCGCGACAAAGAAACCGCGGATGACTACCGCTATTTCCCGGAGCCGGATATTCCTCCGCTGGAATTTGATGCAAAAGAACTCAATGCCATCAAAAAGAAACTGCCCGAGCTGCCCAAAGCACTACGGGATCGGTATCTCAAGCTCGGTCTGGATAGTAAGCAGTCTATGCAGGTGATCGATGACGCCGCACTGCGCATGATCTTCGATGCCGTCTACGAAAAAACAGGCGACGGCAAACGCGCCGTGAGCCTTGTCCTCACACAACTCCTGGGATTTTTAAATGCCGCCAATAAAACCGTAGCCGAAGGTCCGTCGGCGAAAGCAATGCTAGAACTGGTGGAGGCCATCGAAACAGGAACGATCTCCGGAAATGCCGGCAAAGACGTCATGGAAAAAATGGTCGCCACGGGAAAATCTGCGCAGGAAATTATCGCTGCGGAGGGCATGCAGCAGATCAGCGATGATTCCGCAATTGAAGAGCTGGTGAAGAAGGCGATTGCTGCAAATCCCAAAGCGATTGAATCGTGGAAAGCAGGCAAAGAAGCGGCCCTTGGTACGATTGTGGGTTGGGTGATGAAAGAGAGCAAAGGACAGGCAAATCCGGGGAAAGTGAATGCGATTCTGAAAAAACTACTCTCCTGAACCATGGTAAAGAACGCGGAATACAAAGCGGACCTCCTTGCTACGAACGATGCTCTGCTCAGGAGCCAGCAAACAAGCATGCGAACGCGGGCGGAAGTGTTACGCCAGGCATTCGCACCGCAAATTCTTCAGAAGGCGGTAACGCTTCAGGAAAATACGTACGCAAGCATGGCGGAGGCCCGCTTCCAAGCTGAGCGAGTCTGCTGCCCCGGAATTCAAGGGGAGTTGGTGAAAGACCTTGCTCATTTTTTGGGGGAACACCAAAAACGCGCTGCAGCCATTATTCGATGGTATAACAAAAATTAATCCGCTCTCGACATATACGCCCCCGTCTCCGTATTCACTTTGATCTTGTCTCCTTCATTGATAAACAGCGGCACGTTGACTTGTAATCCGCTTTCGAGAATCGCGGGCTTATTGCCGCCTGTGGCCGTGTCGCCGCGAACACCCGCCGAAGTCTCCACAACTTTCAGTTCGACGGTGGACTTGAGCTCGATGGCGATCGGCTTGTCATCGAACATCAGCGCGTCCACCTCCCCTCCTTCCACGAGATACTTCCCCGCGTCGCCGATGATCTCTTCGGAAAGCGAGAACTGGTTGTAATCATTAAGATCCATGAAGCCGTATCCGACGTCATCCTTATAGAGGTACTGCACGCGGCGGTATCCGACATCCGCAGGCTCCACGGTTTCGCTGCCCTGGAAGTTGCGGGCAATCACTCCCCCTGTTTTCAGATTCCGCAGTTTGCACTGCATATTCGCCTTGGACTGGCTTTTGCGGCCGAACTGCGAAGCCACGACGATATACGGTTCGCCGTCGAGAACGACCGCTCTGCCCGGTTTTAGCTCGGTAATCGTCAAAAGTCCCATAGTTGCGGCAGTTTGAAGTGTCAGCTGCAGAGCGTCAACCGTTGTTGCAAAATCTTTACATTTATTATATAATGATAATACATACCCACATTCCTTTATGAGTCTTCTCAAAAAGAAAGCTTCACGCCTTGTTCTTGGAAGCGGCGTACTTCTCGCGGCCCTCAGTGTCTACGCCGCGAGTGTTTCCACATCGAGCCTGAGCGGAGCCGTTTCCGAAAACGGCGGTACGTACCGCATGGCCCCTCGGGCAGTCGTTCGCCGCGCACGCAATGACTGGCGTGCCTTGCGCGAAAGCATCCGCACGGCAGTGCCGGCCGTGAGGGAACAGAGAGAATCAACGGGGGGTGTAGATGCGATCACACTTCGAAGCGCACAGCTGACAATGGATCATTTGGATGTCGCCTACGCTCTCCCGGAAGCCGAATGTGTCTCCCTCTGGATGACGGGAGCCGCAAACCAGGAATTCCAGCGCCTCAATGTCATCGGCGGCGTGCCATGCTCCCTGAATGCAAGAGAACTCTCCGCGCACCTGCGACTCGAGGGAATCCAGCCGGCGGTGACTGAAGGCCAGCTCGTGCAGGTCTGCACGAACGCCCGTCAGTACTGCAGCCAGCCAATCGCAGTGACATCCGGAGGCGGTACGCATGGAGCCGCGCAGGAAGCTATCACCATCCATTCCGCCACCATCGCACGCAATGCCTATCTCTCCGTCACATATTCCAAGGGAGAAGGATGCACAGAGATCGTCCGTTGGAACGGCGCCGGAGAGACGCAGAAAGTTTCCTATGATGATGAGCCCTTTACCTGCGACGCCGTTGATCACGGCACAGCGCGGGTGAATATCCGGGGCATGCAGCCGCTGCTGGGCCCCACACAGTGGATCTATTTGTGTACAGACAATGATGCAACGCATTGCAGTAATGCGTACAGGATTCGGTAAATAACCAAGTACCAATGACCAGGCAATCACCAAAATATTGCCTGGTTATTTTTTTCTTGTCACTGTTTGGTCATTGGGATTTGGTGCTTTTCCTACAGTGAATCCCCTTCTTCCCCCGCCACCACCGACCACTTCAGCTGCGTGATGGAGCGGCGCACGGGTACGCGGAGCTCGGTATCTTCCGGCATTGCGTGATAGAGCGCGCGCAGGATGCGGCCTTCATCCGCATTGCCTTTCAGTTTCCGCAGTTCGGCGAGAAGTACGTTGCTGCGGGACTGGGGCATGCGGTACTGCGTGAAAATACGTTCCTTGATATTCGAGGCGATCGCGAGCACCTGTTCGTCCGTGAGGTGGGCCACTACCGTCACCGGCTCCTCAGGCAGGAATTCCTCCGACGCGGCGATCAGATCCGGATCAAAGCCCTCCGTGTCCTGGACGGCCAGCGCGAAACGCTTCAAAAGGGCCTTTGCTTCTACCGCTTCGGCAAGTTCAGGATTCTCTTCGATGGCTTTCAGATACGGCTCCAGTGCATCCCAGGCGCCGGTAACCTGCATCTGGTCTCCCGCTTCTGCGGCCTCTGCGAGCGTGGAGAGCCCGTCCACAAGGAGCGCCGCTTCGATGATTTCCCCGTCCTGTCCCGGAAGCTCAGAGTAGGCCTCGAGCACGGTCTTTTTCAGAAGATAGTTGTTGTCGCCCACGGAAGCCGCCGCGATCTCGGCGGAATCCTCGGACACAGCCTGCTGCAGAAGGAACTGTGCTTCGGTCCCGTCAGTGGACTCTCCCGCAAGGGCAACAAGCGCCCTGCGGTATTCCTGCAACGGTGCCTCCACGGCTTCCACCGCCCCCTCTTCAATGAGAGCGGCCGCCTCGTCGAGACGGACGCCTGCGTAGGCGATCTGCTTCTCGACGCGCGTGCGACCGTCGAAGGTGAGCATCACGTCCACGGCTTCCGCGGCACGCTTCACGGCGTAGAGTTTGGATGTCGGGAGGATGCCTGCGCGCGCCACTTTGCGATCCTGCTGCTGCTGGGCGATATCCTTGCGATGCACGGCGTCGCGGCCGATGTTCTGGCTTACCCAGCTGTCATCATAGGCGGAGAGCGGGATATGACGGATGAGCGGGACGCTTCCAGCCCAGAGCTGGATGCGGTCTCCCGTGATGAGCCGCGTTTCACGGTCCTCGCGCAGGAGCGTGGCGGTGCGGTTATAGACTTCGACCGTCAGGAGATCTTCCCGGGCAAGCGAGACGCTGCCTTCATTCACCGTAATATGGCCTTCGGCAGTAGCGAGTGTGATGCCCCTAAGTGTGGCCGGCACGAGCCCCTGCACCCAGATGCGTCCCTGTTCGAGCGTGAGCGTGGGCAGAATCTCAGGCGCCGGTTCTAGGCGCTCCGTGAGATCGTGGAGCGTGACGACGGTGTTGCGGTCCATGCGAATCACGCCGTCATCGCGCAGAAGGATGCTCGCCTCGCTGTCGCCCGTGCGGATCTGCATCCCCGGCACAAGGGCCACTTCCTGATCGACTTCCTGTATGACTCCCGCGATCTTCACCGTGACTGCTCCACGCGTAGGCAGAAGCGTCACAGCCGACTCGGCGGCGGTGGGAGCGGCGAAGAAGAGGCTCGGACTGACGCGAACGGTCACGATAAGAATCGCCACGGCCGTGACCCACGCAATACCACGATAGGAACGGGCGGCAACCTGCTGCGGCTGGAGCCGCGGCAGGATGAAGGACTGCCAGAGATCTTTGGAAAGTTCGACGGGAGGAAGCAGCGCGCCACGGACGCGATCGAGGAAGGCAACGGGAGACTGTGTGACAACCTGCGCTACCTTGTCCCACACGCGGTCACGGACGGCAGCCCTCGGCGTCATCTCTTTGGCCGCCATTCGGAGCACCTCCGGAGCGCCGATTCTCTGCTCAATACGATCGAATATGCGACTTTTGATAGCCCCAGAAGGTGTGATGTCTTGGGAAAGCCTCTGGAGACGCTGTTCAAGCCTCATTGCAATGGTGAAAACGATGCCAAAGCAGCCTTGTTACGCCCTTCCCGGTATTCTGACGGCAATTCTTGTTCAAGCTTTTTGAGCGCCCGGAACTTGAGGATGCGGGAAGCCCCCTGGCTCAGCCGTAAAACGCGTGCCACCTCGTCGCTGGGAAGGCCCGCAATGTAGTGGAGCACCAGCACATCACGGTACCGGCGCGGCAATGCGTTCAGCGCTTTACGCACCACACGGACCACCTCTTTCTGGCGGAGCATCCCGTCTGCGGAGTTGAGCGTATCGGGATCTTCGAGTGTCTCATCGAGATCTTCCCACGTGCGGCTGGTGCGATAGGCGTCGATCACCGTGTAGCGCGCCACACGAAAGAGCCATGCACCGAAGGGAATGTCCTTCTGCACTTTGTAGGTGTGCAGTTTCTCCCACGCTTTCACAAAAACTTCCGCCACAAGATCCTCGGCGACTTCCGCAGGAGCTCGAAATGCGCAGTAGCGGAATACCTGTGGAAAATAAAAATCGTAGAGCTTGCTAAACGCCCCCGTGTCCCCGCTCTGGGCCTCCATTACCAGCTGCCGTACCTCGTCGCTCGTCAGTGCCTTGGGCGCAACCATAGTGAAAGGAATCCTACGCTGTTAATTTGCACAAATCCAGTAAAAGGTGAGGTTTGGCTACTCCCACTCTATAGTCGCCGGCGGCTTATTGGTGAGGTCATAGAAAACCGCATCGATGCCCGGCAATTGCATGATCTTTTTGGTGATCGTTTGGATGACTTCGGGAGGCAATACAAATGCATTCGCTGTCATCGCGTCGGTGGAAGAGATAGGGCGAAGGACAATCGACTGTCCTTTCCCCTTCCCGAGAGGAAGTAACACGACTGGGAACTGCCAGATTTTTTCATAGAGACCTGCGTTTCGCATTTCCTGAAGGACGATGTCATCTGCTTCACGGAGAAGGTCTGCGCGCTCGCGGGTGATCGCCCCCGGCGTCACCGAAAATTCTGTGCGCTCAGATTGAGACGTGCAAAGAAGCACACGATTGATTTCGCGATTACTGTTAGGCACCTGCGTCGCAAGCTCCAGATGCTCCGTAGTAATCTTCGAGGGATCTTTACCGAAAACAACGATCGCATGCCGATAGGTTCTTCCGTCACCTTGCACACCCACCGATTGCACGGGCAACACCGTGTGTTGGAACTCAATTTTCAATTTTCCATTTTCAATTTTCAATTCGTTCGAATTCTTCGCACAAAGAATTCGAACGCCAAGTCCCGGCCCCGGAAATGGATGCCGCCATACGAGTGCATGCGGCAATCCCAGTTCTTCGCCCAGAATACGCACTTCATCTTTATAGAGTTCCTTGAGCGGCTCGATCACGAGTCCCTGCTCAATCATTTTCTGGATCGCCTCCACACGGTTGTGATGCGTCTTGATCTTGTCCGCGTGCTTGGTCCCTCCGGTTTCAATCGTGTCTGGATAAATGGTCCCTTGACCCAACAAGCACACCTCATTCCGAATTCCGAATTCCGAATTCCGCATTTCTTCAAACACCCTCTTCTGCACCTCTAAAAATGTATTCCCAATGATCTTCCTCTTCTCTTCCGGTCCATAAACGCCTTTCAGATTCGCAAAAAATTCCTCTGATGCATCTTCGATGTGCAGATTTTTGATCTTGAGCTTTGCAAACGCTTCTTCAATCATCTTCACCTCTCCTTTGCGCATCAATCCCGTATCGACGAGGAGCCCCTGTACACGATCTGCGCCAAGGACCTTGTTCAGAAGCGTGAACGCGACCGTGGAATCCACCCCTCCGGAGACCAGCATAAAGACTTTCTTGCCACCCACCTCTTCTTTGATCTGCGCACCCACATGATCGGCATAACTTTTAATCGACCACTGCGCAGGCTTACAGAATTCCGCAAACCTCCGGAGGATTTCCATGCCATGCTCCGTGTGCGTCACCTCGTTATGCCACTGGATGCCGAAAATGTTTCTCTCCGGATTCACCATCGCCGCGTTGATGCAATCTTTCGTACTTGCAGTGCGGATAAATCCCGGCGGAAGCTCACTCACTTCGTCGCCATGCGACATCCAGACCGTCCACTGCTCCGGAAATCCTTCAAACAAATCATTTTCCTTTTTGCTTTTTTCTTTTTCCGCTCGCTTCACCAGCGTAGATCCATATTCCTTAACCTTCGCAGCAGCCACTCGGCCGCCAAGCGCATGCGCCAGCCACTGATGCCCGTAGCAAAGTCCCAGAACCGGAATACCAAGATCAAAAATCTTCGGATCCGCCTGCGGACTCCCCTTGTCGTACACGCTCTGTGGCCCACCAGAGAGAATGATGCCAGCAACTCCCCTTAATTCTGTGGGATCGATGTCACACGGGTAGATATAGGAGGGATACCCAAAACGCCGGATGCGGCTGGCGATCAGGTGCGCATACTGGCCTCCGAAATCGAGAATAGCGATGGACTTTGGATGAACGGAACCTTCCATGGGCAAAGCCTACCCCTTTCCAGAGGGAATTGACAAAAGGGTGCCGCAGCGAGAACATACTGTACTTATGGAATTGCATGCAGAAGTTCAAAATGGCGATATTGTCCTCCCCGAAACAAAAAATCCAGGGCTGTATACGGGGTTACAAACAAATAACTTATTGCAAAGAGACAAGCGAATACACGTACGAAAAGAAGGCGAGATTTCGTCTGTCATCGTTGATGGAGATGAAAAGCTCACGCAGAGCTTGAACAATCTCACCCAGCTCACTCTTGCTGTCCGCAAAATACACAATGAGGCAATTGTCGTTCTTTCCACAGCACATCAGAAGGCGCCTGGTTCCGTAACAGGCATGAAGCAGGTGTATCCTCCGAATGAACAGTTTACCGGAGACGATGTTACAGAGTGGCTGAATGACCCTTCGGATGTTGGGGAGCGGAAATCCACGATCATGGCTGCTGGAAATGGTGATGAGCATCTTCTGACCTCAATGGATCCTCCTTCTCAGTAAAAGCCCCATTGCCATAAGAATCCACACCGTATACGCCACCGCGCTGTCTTCCCATGCATGCAGGAAGAGGGCGGCGATACTGATGCCGAGGAATGCGAGACCAATTGAAAATTGAAAATTGAAAATTGAAAATTCTTCTTTTTTCAATTTTACATTTTCAATTTTCAATTCCGTCAAGCGTTTCAAAAGCATCAGCACCAACGTCACATACAGGATAAAACCTATCCACCCCAACTCCACACCGATCTGCAGATACCAATTTTCGGGTAGAAGCGGACAGGAGCACGTACGATCCGCAGGTTGGCCTGCCGGCCGTAGCTCCCCGGAAGGGAGCGGAGGCTGGACTTGATTGCCGCCGACAAACACACACAGCTGCGAATGCGCCTGCGCCCATGAAGCGTCGCTGCCTGCGGGAAGATCCACACAGGCATCGCTGAAGCGATTACTTGCCGGGCCGGCAGAACCAAGACCCAGACCCAGCGGATGTTCTTTCATGATCTGCAACGCCTGAAGAGGCCGATCAATATGACCGGTGGTAGATGTGGCACGTAAAACAATGCTTGGAAATGCAGCAACGGCAATAACGGCAAGAACGATCAAGAAAGAGGCAGCCATGACCATCTGTTTGCGAGACAAATGCTTCCATGCAACGACTGCGCCGATGACGGCTGCCGCGATCCAGGCGGATCTTGAGAAAGAGAGGAGAATGCCTACAACGAGCAACGAGCAAACCAGCAAACCAGCAAACGACCGCCTGCGAACAAGATCAACGAACGCAATGCTCCAGGGAATCAAAAGCCACAGCCCCATCTGATTCGGCCCACTCATTACCGACTGCATTCTTCTGATGCCGATCGATTCAATCTGCTGGAACGGTGCAAGCGGCCCCCCGGGGACATACAAGGAATGAAGATCGGAATATCCCAACGCCGTGAACCACGACATCGGCAGGAATATCGCAGCGATTCCATAGACCGCGACGACCGCACCCACGCTTAGCAGCACGGCTACTGCCGTGCTGATGAACCACGGTGACCAAGGCACCCGCCGCAGGATCAGGAATGCAACGAGCGGGAGGAAGTCATACTTAAACCCGAATGCGAAGTGGAAAGTGGAAAGTGGAAAGTGGAAAACGAAATACAAAATGATCGACCAGGCAATTAACCCAACGATCAGAATGTCGAAAACATCAACTTTCCACTTTCCACTTTCCGTTTTCCACTCTCGAAAGATCTCCACCAAAGCAACAAGCAAAATCATCCCAAGGACTGCCTCTTTCCAAAGCGCCAACACGGGCAACGGTGATTGCCCTGACCCCGCGATGAGCTTTGTCCCGACGGTAACGAGAAACGCATGAAAGGGCAGCACTGCAATGAGTACCAAGGTAAGCCCCTCGCGGATACGTTGAAGCATCCCTATAACCCTACTAGTGAGCAGCTATAACCTCAATCTCTCCTCTTCTGCCCGGAAGATCTCTCCTTTGGCTAATACCTTCTCCACCGCATCAATGCACTTCGCGCTGACATTCTCTCCATAGAGCTTCGGCGCTTTCTGCATCTCTTTATTGTCCCACGCATAATCGATCATCGACCGAATAAGCGCCGCATCAATGGGCGGAGCGATGAGATTGCCTCCCGCAATCGCGGATTCGCTTCGATCGGAACCGAAGCGCAGCGTGACACAGGGAATTCCCATAATGTTCATCTCTTCCTGCATGCTGCCGCTATCGGTAGCGCACACTGCGGACTTACTCATTGCCGCAATCACATCGCCATACTCGGACCACACGTCGCTCAAGACAAAATTCTTGTGATCCTTCGCGAGTGCTTCCAATTCTTTCTGCAATCCGAACTTCTCGAGCGCGAACTTCGTCTGATTCATGTTGATGAGGAGGACTTTTTTTCCATCGAGGATGAGTCCTTTCATCGCATCGTAGATTGCGCGGAATCTTCGCTCCGAAACGCAGTTTTCCCTGCGATGAATGCAGAAGCGCACGAAGTCGCCGTCTGCCAGCATCGGATACCGTTCAAAAATATTTTTTCCTTTTTCCTTTTTCCTTTTTGCTTTCGCGAGCGCATCTCGCGTCGCATCCGCCACGCTATTCCCCACCACAAAAATCCTGTCCTCTGCAAACCCTTCGCTGAGCATAAATTCGCGGTCCAGCTCCACCGGCGCGAGGTGCACTCCCGTCGCAGCTTCGCTACATCGTGTATTGAACTGCTCCGGATACGGCTCCTGCGATCCCCTCTTCCAGTTCTTCCGATCCATCAGGAATGTCCGCCACTGATCTACATGATCCATTTTCCATTTTCCATTTTCCATTTTCCATTCGTCGAATGCGGGCGTTAAGGTTCTGATTCCTGCTTCAACATGAACTGACGCGAACATATGACAAAAGCCCGCATTCGACGCAGCCATCGCCGTCGTCGTATCACCATGAACATACGGGATGACGACCTTGTCTCGCTTTTTTAGTTCTCCGATCAGGTACCCGAACCGCCCGATGATCTGCGAGACAATCTCATGCATTGATCCGCGGACATTCAGATTGAAATCCGGCTCGACGCCGAACTCTTTGAGCATCCCGCCCGAAAGATTTTCGTCATAATGCTGGCCCGTGTGGCCAAGGACAACATTGTGCCCTCTCTTTTTAAGTTCGTGATACAGCGGCACCTGCTTGATGATGTCGGGCTTCGTCGCAATCAGAATAATATGGACGTGCTTATCCTTATGGGACGCGACTTCCTCAAGAAATTTTGCCGAGCGATAGGTGATCTCCTGCACCGGCAAAGCGTAGCGGAAGATTACGATCCTCCGCTACCTGTGGACCCGAACATCAATGGAAGAACGCTTCATCCAGATGCCCACATTTACGGGATGATCCCATTTGTCGCAGGCATTGCAGGCACTCCGGTTGGTGCAGTCGTTCCGGATGGTGCAGACACTGGCATACCCGAACTTGCACTATTGAGAGCGTTTCTTGCCATCTCCTCCAAATATCCAGGAAGATAGTCACATTTCACTTCTTGCTGAATGGTTGTCATCACATCGTTAAATATCAGGCTGAGCGGCCACATATGATACGAGTATGTCATCGAAGTCTCCGTTTGTGCGCCTACAGTGAGTACCCCCAGAGGAGACCCTTGCACTTCGCAAGCAGATCTAAAGCTCTCAGCACAATCGCTCACTCTTGTTCTTGCATCGGTAACAGCCGTTGTACTCGCGGAACTTTCCGTGACAGATTCCATACAATAGGATTGCCATGGTGGACTCGAATGGTTCCCACCCGTATCTATGGTTGCTGCACTTATGGTGTTTAGCTCTGCAAAATACTTTGCAGCAAATGAGAGTGCCAAGAGTGCCCCAACCACTACAAGCGCACACAGAAGATATTTCCTACGATGTATGGCGTGTTTCATATGGATGTTGAAAGAAATATTATAACTATAATACACTATAAATTAACTTTTGTCGAATATTTCTGGGATGTTTATTTCCGCAAAGAAACGACCCAACGAATGAATTCTTCAAGGAATACTCCTCGTGCCTTTTGCTGCTCCGGCGTAAGTGCACTGACCAGAGGTTCATGAACCTCCGCTACTCATCTACTGCATCTCTTTCGGCACCGGAATGCCCATGATCTTCAGGCAAAGCGGCGCAATATCTTTGAGCCCCTTGAGATCTTTCAGATCTGCAGACGATTTGATAATCGAGGAATGCACGAACGTCTGGATGGGACTCGTCGTATGACTCGGATTGATCGTGGCACCGTCTTCCAGAAGCATGCACTCCGCATTGCCGTGGTCGGCCGTGACGATCCAGTCGTAGCCGGCGGCTTCGAGTGCCGGAAGAAGCTTCGCAAGATTGCGATCGACGGTTTCGCATGCTTTCACGGCCGCATCGAGCTTGCCGCCATGGCCTACAAGATCGGGGTTCGCGTAGTTCATGACGATCAGTCCGTATGTGCCATCTTTGATATTGCCGAGCACCGTCTCCGTGATCTGATCCGCACTCATTTCGGGAGCTTCCGCGAAGTTCGCGACTTTCGGCGATTCCACCATCAGGCGATCTTCTCCTTTATATGGCTCATGTTCCTGCGCATTGAAGAAGAATGTCACATGCGCGAATTTATCGGTTTCCGCAACGCGTAGCTGTTTGATACCAGCCTTCGACACCACCGATCCAAGGGTATTGAGGACTTCTTGAGCAGGAAACGCCACGGGCAAGTGATTGGAATACGGTCCCATGCAAACGACGTCGGTGACGCGTACCGGGCGGGGAAACTCCGCGAAATTTTCCTCTTCCAGAGCACGCACAATCTGGATCATGCGGTCGCTGCGGAAGTTCACACACACCACGACGTCTTTCCCTTGTACAGGCTGGAACTCCTTCGTTTTGAGCGGGCGAATATAGTAATCCGTCTTCTGTTTGTCGGGAGCCGCGATGTACCACTGTTTCGCCGACGCGCAGAAATCGCTGGAGTCCTCCCCTTTGCCTTCCGCCAGAAGATCGTAGGCGACTTTTGTCCGATCGACGTACTGCTTGTCGCGGTCCATGGCAAAGTATCGGCCCACGAGCGAGGCGATGGTGCCGAGCTGCTCCTTCGAAATTTCTTTCTTCAGGAGATCGAAATCCGTGCAGAAGTACTGCTCCGGCATGTCGCGCCCGTCGCCAACGAGATGGAGAAACACTTTCGCGACGCCCTTCTGCTTCGCGAGCCTGAGCATCGCGTGCATATGATCGAGATGACTGTGTACTCCCCCGCTGGAGTAGAGACCGAGGAGGTGAAGCGGGACATTTTTTTCTTTCGCGCGTTCGCACGCGGCGATCAGGACGGGATTCTCGAAAAAATCTCCTTCGCGGATCGCGCGGTTGATATTTTCCAGCGGCTGCCACACCACTCTCCCCGCCCCCATCGTCAGATGGCCGGGTTCCGAAGCGCCCTGCTGGCCTTCCGGAAGCCCGACGGCATTGCCCGAAGCCTCCATCAGGACATTTGGGACTTCGCTCTCCAATGTCGCCACGGTGGGCATTTTAGCGAGCGTCCGGGCATTTCCGGGTCCCGGAGGAGCCACTCCGAAGCCGTCGATGATGATGAGACAGACACGGGGCATGCGGCAAAGGTACCACCCGATGTAGACTTCTGCTATAATACTGAGAAATGGAACTTTCCCTCATCTCCCGCAAGCGGTACGGCCACACGATGATGTGGGCCGTGCTCCTTTCGATGCTCGTCGTGGCGCTCGCCGCCACCCTCGGCCGCGCGATGGCCAATGTGAAGGCGGCGCTCACCGATAAGCCGGATATCGCGGTGTATCTTCTTTTGGAAGACGACGTCGTCACGAGTTCGACGCTGCTGCGGAGTAATGAGAACCAGAGAGACTACCTGGTGCAAACAAAAAACGGACCGAAGCTCGTGAAGCTTCAGAAGGGAGAGAAAGAATGGTATGTGGCGCACGAGGAGCAGATGCATGAGTAGCCGCCCTGTATCAGTTCTGCTTTTTTGACATGAGGACGAGCATCGGAAATATAACGACGGCCGTCCAGATTCTTTTGATACGCCACGGCTGAAGGATCAGTCTCCACAACCACTCGAGTCCCAGTGACCGCAACCATCGTGGCGCCCGTTTGATCGTTCCTGACAGAAAATCGAATGTACCACCGACGCCGATCGCGACACGCACCGTAGGCATCTTCGAAAGATGTTTCGCGATCCAGAGATCCTGCTTCGGCGCACCGTAAGCCACCAGTAGCAGCTTGGCACCGGAAGTATTCACTGCCTGGATGATCTGATCTGCATCCATATCTTTCGGAGATCCTTCAAATACTCCTGCAATTCCGAATTCTGAATTCCGCATTCCGAATTTCTCCGCCGCTTTCTCCGCTGCTCCACCCCTCCCCCCCAAAAAAAACACCGGAATACTCTGATCCAACGCCCCACACAGTCTCTCCACAAAATCCACCCCGCTCACACGCTCTGGAATCCTCTCCCCTGTTCTACGAGCCGCCCACAGAAGCCCGGTGCTGTCCGGGAGATTGAGATCGCTCCTCTGAAGGACGCTTTTAAAAGCGGCATTGCGGTCTGCCTCCACGAGCATCTCGTTGTTCGGTGTCATCACATGGCACTGCTTCAACCCATGGAGCATCGACAGAACGCACGTAACCGCCTCCTCCATCGTGACGGGATCAATGGGAACGCCGAGAATGGGAATGCGTGAAGCCATGGGGAAATGCATAAAGCATAAAGCAAAAAGCAAAAATATTTTTGCATTATCCTTTTTGCTTTATGCATTTGTCTGTTGTCTATTGCATTCAGAGGAAGATACGCGGAAAATTCACGAAAATGGAGCGTATCCCCTCTATCGCCGTCACCCTTGTCGCCTACCTTGCCGGAGTCGCAACGATTCTGGTGCTTCAGGCTATTCAGCCGGAAACAAGAGTGGTGGTGGTTCCCGGCGCCGCTAACATTCTTGCCCGCCCGCCTGTCACAGCTGATCAAGAAACTTTGCAACCTTCGCAACCCACGCAACCTTCCGCCCCCCAGACAGTCCCCACGGTAACAACGACAGGCTGCACCCAGGAGGACGACTGCAACAGCCCGACTGCCATCTGTGCCATCCGCTACGGCGTATGTCAGGAAATGCACAATCCTTCTTGTTCCTGCAGTCAGCCCCAGGTTCTGCGCTGCACGGATGTCGCGAACCACTTGAAGCACACGTTCTGCCCGGGAGGGTGCGAGCCCACGGAGGGCGGAGCACGGTGCTTATAAGAACAGTGAATTGCAGATTGAAAATTGCAGAAGCTGCTTTGTAATTTTCAATCTGCAATTACAATGCCAATGATGAAATTCACTTTCTCTCTGGCTGCCATTCTCATTCTCAGCGCTTGCTCGCTGCCCACTCCGCAAACTTCGCAACCCTTCGACAATGCTCAGGACAGGCCTCCGCAACCTTCCCAAGAGACCGAAAGTGAAGGTGAAGCTCCGGCTGAAGAACAAGTCATGGAGCCCGAAAGCCTTACGGGGTCTCTTCTTCCCGAGCGCCTCCTTTCTTCCGGCCTCCTGGAACTCGGCAACCGTGATGCAGCGCATTCGATGCTCCTGATCACAGAACACCACTGCAACTACTGCCGCGACTTCCTCACAGAATACATGCCGATGTTGGAGAAGCAGTTTCTGGAAGCAGGGACGCTCCGGCTCGCGATCGCAATCCTGCCGCTCAAGAAATATACGGGAAGCAAAGAGATGTCTTCGGCGCTGTACTGTGCAGGAAAGCAGAATGCAGGTCTGGGCATGCACCGTCTGCTCTTCGAGCGCACCGGAAGCGACCGTGCCTCACTCCTTTCCTATGCAAAAGAGCTGAAGCTCGATGAAAAGATCTTCGGGGACTGCCTCGGAAGCGAGAAAACCACTACCGTGATCGAAGAACAGCAGTCCTGGCTTCGCAGCCTTGGCGTCAATCTGGTGCCGACATATTTCATCGATGGAAAGCAGTACACGGGTCTACCGTATGCCGCGGATCTGGAGGGGCAGATACGGGAAGCGATGGAGAAATAGGATTTATGCGACAATCCGCACCACCTTCTTCCTACCCGTCTCCCCCGCCACAATCTCCACATTCCCTTTCGCAACACCAAACTCCTCCGCAAGAAATTTTACGAGCGCCGCATTCGCTCTTCCCTCCTCCGGTACAGCAGCAACGTCGATCTTGATCGTGCCATCCGCCATCACGCTTTTGATCTGCGTCTTTCGGGCTCCTGGATGAACACGCACGTTGAAGGTCAGCTCCCCTGCTTCCCTCAACTGAGCCTGCAATGTTGAGAGAGCAACTTCCATAATTTTCAATTTTACATTTTCAATTTTCAATTACTTCACGTTTTCCTTCCTCCACTTCTCTATCTCCCCGTGATGCCCGGAAAGCAGAATATCGGGCACCTTGAGCCCCCTAAATTCCTCCGGGCGCGTGAAATGCGGATATTCCTTTTTACGGCCGAGGGAAGCCGAAAAGCTCTCTTCGTGTACTGAAGCCTCTTTCCCGAGCACCCCCGGAATCTGCCGCGCCACAGCGTCGATCAGGACCATTGCTGGAAGCTCGCCGCCGGTCAGCACATAATCCCCGATCGAAATCTCTTCATCGATCCATTTATGGTGAGCCCCGTCGAACCAGCCACCGTCGATGACACGCTGATCAATGCCTTCGTAATGTCCGCAAAGTAGGATCAGCCATTCTTTCTTCGCCAGCTTCTCCACCTTCGCCTGCTTTAACTTCTTCCCTCTCGGAGAAAAATAGATCGTGTACGGCTTTTTGCTTTTTCCTTTATGCATTTTTCTTTCGGCGATCTTCTCTAACGCCGGAACAATTACATCTGCTCTCATCAACATTCCGGCGCCGCCGCCATACGGGCTGTCATCCACCTGATGATATTTCCCAAGGCCGAACTGGCGAAGGTCATGAAAGACAATCTCCAGTTTTTCTTCATCCTGGGCACGTTTTAGGATGCTCTCGGTTAGAGGACCTTGGAACATCGCCGGAAAAAGCGTGATGATATCTATCCGCATAGATAAAAGGGTATAACGTCCGGTGAATTGGGTACACAGAATTCAGCGTATTCGGTCGACCTGTGCGGGGTTTGCCAGATACGCCGCTGTCTTTGCTCTCTTAGAGGTGATGCTCTTTTTTATTGCCCCTGGAGGAGGCAGTTTGCGTTCCTGTCCGCGCGCAATGGCACCGATGTTTCCGAAGAGCTGATCCAATCTCGGATCATCGGTACTTGCCTCAAACCAATCATCTCCATGTATTTTCTCCAGAAGCGTCGTTATCGCTCCTCGCACCTTCTCTAATTGGATGAAAATGTTCGTTTTATCTGCCCCCCGTCTTCCATATTCCCTTATGAGCCCCTCTGCTCTAGCGGTATGATCTTCAAGATCTGCCTCCGGGGATTTACTTTTCGCCATGGGCGCGCATTTTAAGGATGTTCCCGGAAATGAAAAGTGTTTTCTTCAAAAAACAACATGTTGTTGCACCGGATTTTTGGCCATTCCTCACATAAATTCGTGCTCCCACTCCGCCGTATCCACAATCTGCACTTCTTCCACCGCAGTTGTTTTGCAATCCTTCCTCGGTTCCAACCTCTCATAAAAACTCGGCATATCCTCGCGCTGGAAGAGCACACCGCAAGCGATACGCTTTGAGGTATCGAGAGCGAGGGCGCGGGCCTTCGAAAAATCATCCGGCGTGTGGCCTTCCGCATTCACGTCGTAACACTTCTCCATAAGGTACGAGTGCGTGGCGAAGTGGTTGTAGGTGGGGCATGCCTGAAGGATGTCCACGAACGCGAAGCCACGATGGCCGATGGCCGCTTTGAGAACCTTTGTCATCATATCGATATCCCCCGACCAGGCGCGGGCAACGAAGGTGGGCTCGAGCGAGAACACAAAGTCCATGGAATTGAGCGTGTGCTCGGGGATGCCGTTCGGGGAACTGTTCATCGGCTGGCCCTGCTGTGTAAGGCTGCTTGCCTGCCCCGTGGTGAGCCCGTAGTTGCCGTTATTGTGGAGCACGAACGTGATCGGGTAGTTGCTGCGAATACCGTGAACGAGGTGCCCGACTCCTTCGGAGAAGCTCGCGCCGTCGCCACCGAAGGCCATCACCGGAAGACGAGGATTAGCGAGCTTGGCGCCTGCGGCAAAGGGAATCACGCGGCCATGGAGGCCGTGGAAACGGTAGCCGAGGATCTTGTCACTGGTATTTCCATGACATCCGACGTCGTAGCAGAGCAAAACCCCGTGCGGCGGAATGTCGCTCTCACTGAGCGCGCGCTTCACCGCCGTCCAGATGCCATAGTCGCCGCACCCATCGCACCACGTGCACTGGTTTGCGCAGTGGAATGCACTCATCTTTTTGGCCGTTCCGGAATCGAGGGGGATAGACATGGAAATTAGCAATTAGGAGTTAGCAATGAGCAATTTTTGGAGCTCATCGACGAAGAACGGCCTGCCGTCATATTTCAAAATCTTTTCTTTGATCGTGGGGCCTCCGGCCATCTGAATCAACATGCCAAGTTGTCCTCCATAGTTGCACTCCACAAGCACGGTCTTTTTCGACTTTTTCATCAACTTGCTCAGCCTCTCTGTCTTCATCGGCCAGAGGTATGTGTAATGGAGATACCCAACCCGTAACCCGGAACCCGCAACCTTCAAAGCATCCATGATCACCCCCTTATTACTCCCCCAGCTCACCACAAGAAGATCCAATGCCGGCTCTTCATTGCTAACTGCTAATTTCTCATTGCTCATTACCGTCAGTACAGGCTCTGGCGTCTCCCGCTCCATCGCTTTCATCTTCTTCATCCTCTTCTCTATCTGCTCCACCGCATTCTTCGCGCTTTCATCTACAGAACCATCGCCGTTATGCTCGTCACCCTGCGCACAGTAGGTCGCAGCAAGGCTTCCGGGAAGCCATCGCGGGGAGATGCCATCCTTAGCATTCGGATCGTAGCGGTCCGTGCTCTTGAGCTTCTTTAAGGCCTTCGGATCGGTCACCAGATTTCCCCGATCAAGCTTCGCCTTCTTCTGATCGTACGGTTTCTGCGTGAATAACGCTTCTGCGATCTGCTTATCCGTCATCACAATCACCGGAGTCTGATATTTCTCGGCAATGTTAAATGCTTCGGGCATCAGGTCGTAGCAATCCTGTGCATCGGCCACGGAAATCACGCAGCGCGCGAATTCCCCGTGCGACGAACCCACGGCCAGAAGAAGATCACCCTGCGCGGTCCATGTAGGAAGGCCCGTTGCTGGCCCAGGGCGCTGTGCGAGAATGAAGACGGAAGGATTTTCGATGATGGCATCGAGTGAAAGCGTCTCGGTCATGAGGTCGAATCCCCCGCCCGAGGTGCCCGTCGCTGCGCGTGTGCCCATGTGCATCGCCCCGCTCATCATCTGCGCGGCCGTGATCTCATCTTCCGCCTGCTTGATGATCATCCCGGTCTTGTTCTGCATCCCCGCGATGTAACTCAGCAGCGGCGAACTCGGCGTCATCGGATATCCGCAGTACAGACGGCATCCTGCGTGGATGAGCCCGAGTCCCATCGCCTCGCTTCCGGTAATCAGCAGATGATCTTTCCATGAAGGATCAGACTTGGGTAACCGCAGCCCACTTTCCACTTTCCACTTTCCACTTTCCTCTCCCAAGAATGCGAACCCTTCTTCGATGCACTGGAAGTTCATCGCTACCACCTTCTCCCCTTTATGCCCGAACTGTTCCTGCACAAGCTCCTTCAGTTCTTCAGCCTTGCGCCCAAGCAATGCCCAGACGACAGATGTGACGAGCACGTTGCCTAAGATCGGCTTCGCCTTGAGCTTTTTCAGGATGTCCTCTGAAGGGAGATATACCGTCCGGATGCCACGATCCTCGAGCACCTTCTGCTGTTCTTTGGTGTATTTCCACTGCGGCGTCTGGTGCAGGATGATCCCGCAGCTCTTCACCTCTAGTGCATTACGCTCGAGTCCGTGGTGATTGAAACACACGAGCATATCCACCGTTGTCTCGCTGCTCTCGATGGCTTCGGATGCGACATCAAGCTGATAACTGCTGTGTCCGCCTTTGATGAGGGACATATATTCTTTGTATCCAAACACGCAGTACCCCGCACGCTTGAGACCCTTTGCACACATCTCTCCTATGGAGTTGACTCCTTGACCTTGCGCGCCGGTAACTTTGAGTGAAATTCGCATAAAATTGCTAATTGCTAATTCCTAATTGCTAATTTTTGATGAAGAGCTTCCGCCCACTTCTTCACTCTCTCCTCCTGACCGTACGGCTCATTCACCACAAGCAATGCATCTCCGAGGATCTTTCCGCCGTGATCGAGCACGAACCTGCGCATGTGCTCCCCCGACCTGCAGGTATAGTAATAACGGTCATCACCAAGCGCGATAATGGCAACCTGCTTCCCGGCAAGATCAATGTCCTTGGCCCTGCCAACCAGAAGATCTTTCATATGCGGATTGAGCTGCCCCTCAGGCCCATCGGTATTCCAGGTGCCGCAGGCAAGAATAAGGTTATCTCCTTTCAAAAGATCCTCCGGCGTTGCAGCCTCGGCATTGCACGTTGCAACCTGCAACGCTCCTTTTAAAACCTCTGTCAGGACGCCGACAACGTACTCGGTATGCCCGCTGGTACTGGCGTAAATAATCTGGAGTGATGACACCTGCGCATTGTAGCGCAATAGCATGAATCTACTGATAGCTATTCTATATTTGCCTAAAACACACAATTGATGTATAATAATCATATATGACACAGAAGGAGCCACACCCCAGTCATGTCGAAAAAGTGGATGCAATATCTGCAGGAACGGCTAAGCCAGAACTAACACCTGATGCCAATCTTCCTGGTATCTATAAAAATTTAAGAACACTTGGCGCCACAACCGAGTATAAATTGTACGATTTACTGTTACAGCGAATAGAGGGAGGCAAGCCTATTGATTGGGAGAGTGTGAGCGAGGAAGTGATGGGCGGACTAAAGGCACGTCAAGATTGGTATAAGGCCGTACTTATTCGAATGTTTGAAAAACAGTGGATCGACACGCCCGCGCAGCCTCAATCCAATGCACCTGTAGTACAAAATCAAGGAGCGAATCTTATAAATGCTCTCGCAGAAGATTTCTACAATGGCGCCTCAAAGGCTACGATCTCTGACCAGGAGAGAGATGCTTGGCGTGTTCATCTCTTAAGTGTGCTGGACCCCGATCTGCAAAGCGCATGTGTGTGGTACATGGAACAGATAGAAGAAGGCCAGCCGCATACTCCGGATGATTGGTTCAAGTTTGTAACTGCACAACAGGAAATTTCTGGCTTGGAGGAAGAACGAATAAAGAAACAACTACTGCAGGCTATCGAATATCTGGAAAGAAACGGATTTATCGAGGAAGATCTCGACCTTTATGACATGGCTGATGAAATCGACATGATGATGAATATCGAAAAGGGCATAACAAAGTTTGTCCCAGGTGAGAATGAACAGCAGATCGAAAGTACGCTGCAAAAGTATCGCCAAGATGTGGAAGGCGGCCGCGGTGTCGATGTGCGCACCGTGCAAATTGCAATACTGGAAAAAGTGCGCGATGGGCTGAGCACGGCATGGTCTGATGTGTATGCATCAATCAAACAGGACCTGGACCGCATCCCAATGTCTGAAGATCGTGCAAAAGATAAATATCTTGATGCAATAGAAATATTCACCAACAGGAAACTGATCTCTGTCGCACAAACGGAGTAGCATTCTCGACGTACACATGCACCCAACATCCATCGCCGTCATCGGAGCAAGCGCAAGCCCGCACAAAGTGGGCCACATGATTTATAACAATCTGTTGACGCAAGGATTCAAAGGTGAGGTGTACGCGGTGAATACGAAAGGTGAAGAAATTCTTGGGAAGAAATCGTTCAAGACGATCGGCGACATTCCCGGAGCAGTCGATACCGCAATCATCGTGACGCCGGCGCACACGGTTCCCGGCATCGTGAAAGAATGCGTTGCCAAAGGTATTCAAACAGCCGTCATCATCACGGCAGGATTCAGTGAGACGCATACGGATGAAGGAAAAATCCTCGAACAACAGATTATCGATGCTGCTCAATCGCAAATCATAAATAGTAAATCGAAAATCCGCATCATCGGCCCAAATTGCTTAGGTATCCTGATCCCGAGTATTGGCTTGAATGCTTCCTTTGCCAAAGATCTCCCGAAAGCAGGATCGATTGCGCTGGTGAGCCAATCCGGGGCTCTTGCGGTGGCGCTGATCGACCAATCGCTGAGCCTCGGCATCGGCTACTCGCAGATTTTGAGCATCGGCAACAAGGCCCTGATGGACGAGTGTGACTTCTTGGAAGAACTTGCGGAGGATCCTGAGACAAAAGTGATCGGGTTCTATCTTGAAAGCATCAAAGACGGCCGACGGTTTTTAAAGACCGCAGGCACGATCAGTCAAAGAAAACCAATCGTGCTTCTGAAGTCCGGCGTTTCCGATGCCGGACGTAAAGCAGCTGCTTCGCATACGGGAGCGCTTGCCGGATCAAGCGCTGCCATCGATGCCGCATGCGCACAAGCCGGAATCCATCGTGCAGCGAATGCTGAAGAATTTTTGATGCTCCTCCAGACGCTTTCCACGCAGCCACAATTACGAACGAACCGCATTGCCGTGATCACCAACGCCGGCGGTCCGGGAATCCTTGCGACAGATGCCACCGAGGCAGCCGGTCTTGAGTTGCCCCCTCTGCAATCTGCAATGTGCAATCGCCTGAAAGGCCAACTCCCCTCTTCCGCAAGCATCGGGAACCCCATCGACGTTCTCGGTGATGCTCTGTGCGACCGCTACTCCTCCGCACTCGAAGCAACTGGTGATGACTCGGGTATTGATGGTGTCGTGACGCTTCTGACCCCTCAGGTGATGACACCCGTCGAAGAAATCGCCACCGCGATAGCGGATTTCCATAAACGCCAGTCGCTGATGCCCATTGTCGCCTGCTTCATGGGCGGCCCGAGCGTGGAAAAAGGAGAAAAAATTCTGATGGAGGCCGGCATCCCCCACTTCCCTACTCCGGAAGCGGCGGTCCATGCGATGGCAACGCTGCTTCCCCGAAAAAACGGCGCGGAGGCATCCGAAAAACGCGGAGCGCGTGTACGGAAAGAGAAGGCCCAGAAGATTCTCGGGAAGCATTCAGGGTTACTGGATGAAGACACCTCTAAAGAACTCTTCGATCTCTACCAATTGCCGCAACCCAAAGCCAAAGTCGCGACGTCGGCTGATGAAGCCGTGCAGATTGCCAAAGACATCGGATTTCCGGTGATCGCCAAGATCAGTTCACCGCAGATTCTGCATAAAACCGACATCGGAGGCGTGAAAGGCAATCTTCAGAATGAAGCGGACGTTCGGAAAGCATGCGAAGAAATCATGGCGAATGTCACAGCATCCAAATTCTCAATTCTCAATTCTCCATTCTCAATTTTAATCCAAAAGCACCTCCCCCCAGGCAACGAATTCATCATCGGCGGTCTTCAGGATGCCTCCTTCGGCCCGATGGTGATGGTAGGGCTCGGCGGTATCTATACGGAACTCTTCAGAGATACGGTATTCCGGATTGCACCGATCAACGAAGAAGAGGCATACCGGATGCTTACGGAATTAAAGAGCTGGAAACTGCTGCTGGGCATGCGCGGAAAAGCGAGGAGTGATATTGATGCGCTGGCACGAGCAATCGTCGCTGTCTCGGAGATGCTTCACGAATGTCCGCAGATAGAAGAACTTGATTGTAATCCCGTGCTTGTTTCTGATGCAGGGATTTCAGTATTGGATGCCAAAGTCGTAGTAAAAACATAGGCGGGTGGGTTCCGCGCGCCACGGGGGGTGTTGGGGAAGGCCCTGCTTTTCCGTTCGCCGCAGCGGACGGAAGTCGAGATGAAAACGCCGAAGCCTTGGAGGCGTTTCCATCGAGACCCAGGGCCGGGCGGAGGAGTATTGGCGCGCGGTGCGCTTTTCTTTCTCCACTTTCTTTTGTCGGGGAGACAAAAGAAAGTGGATACCGAAAGAGACATCATTGTTTCCCCATGTAAGACAAAGTTGCTTCCCCCATCATGAGCGCTGTACTCTGCTCCCACTATGAAGTTCTCTAAACTCTTCCAACGCTGCGTCGATATCGGCATCGATGCGGATGTCCGTGGCCGAAAGCAGATCGAGAAGACGCTGAAGAAAGAGGAAAAGCGCCAGGCGAAGCTCGAAGGCAAAGAAAAGGAATTCGCCGACAACGAACGGACATGGAATCCATACTCCGACTGCCGGATTATCAATGGAAACGGTAATGAAGAGATCAAGCGCCTGGTCGTGGGGATCGACATCGAGACACCCGAAATGCTTTTGATCGACCGGTTGCGCGCCAAGGGAGAGAAAATTGACGGGGTCCTCATTCACCATCCCGAGGGCCGTGCTTTGGCCGATCTCGACAAGGTGATGGACCTGCAGGTAGATGTTCTCGCTTCCCTCGGCGTTCCGGTAAACCACTCGGAAGCGCACCTGAGACCCCGCCAAGACCGTGTCTGGCGTTCGATTCATGCAGATAACCTCTTCAGGACCGAGCGCGCTGCGGAACTTCTCGGCATTCCGGCGTTCTGCTGCCACACCATCACCGACAACCTCGTCTGGCGCTTCATTGAAAAGACGATCTGCAAGAAGGAGTTCGATGATCTCGGAGAAATTCTCAATGCGCTTCTCGAGATTCCAGAATACAAGGAATACGCCCGCAAAGGAAATCCCCCGATCATCGTGAACGGCTCGAGGAACAGTCGCCCCGGCAAGATCACGGCGACGGAGTTCACAGGAGGAACGAACGGCCCGGAGGACCAATTGATCGCCCAGTCCCACGCGGGAGTCGGCACCATCCTTTCCATGCACGTCACCGAGAAGACGCTCGATGAGGCCAAGAAACACCACGTGAACATGGTCCAGTGCAGCCACATGGCCAGCGACGCCCTGGGCATCAACCTGCTGCTCGATATTCTTGGAAAAGAGGAGAAGCAGCTCTCCACGGTGGATATCTCCGGGTTCATCCGCGTAAAGCGCAAGTAACCGCCGAAGAAGAATGCTTGCATCAAGCGGCTATCCCGCGTACTTTTTGGCTATCTCGTCGCCTTTTTCCCTCATCGGCACCGCCTGGGAGTTCGGAAAGAAACAGCCCGCGCTCAAAGGAGTGGCGTTCTGGTTTTTCCTGATCCCCGGAGCGCTCATGAATATCTTTTCCACGCTCATGGACTGGAACGAAAATGGCGACTTCCTTGGATTTACGGAAGCGCAGCAGGATATGGCCGTTGCTATCGCTATCGTCGCGATTCTTGTTCTTGCAGTCGTGATGCTCTGGGGCGGCGCGTGCGTCTTGCTCATCGGAAAGAAACTCGTCCACTCGCGCGCCGGCAGAAACCGCACGTCGCTGGCGGCGGTCGCCCGTGAAGGACGTTCCTTTATTCTGCCGCTGCTTCTCACGCAGCTGCTGCGCACCTGCTTCACGCTCCTCTGGACTC
Source organism: Candidatus Peribacteria bacterium RIFCSPHIGHO2_01_FULL_55_13 (assembly GCA_001788925.1). Lineage (GTDB taxonomy): Bacteria > Patescibacteriota > Gracilibacteria > Peribacterales > Peribacteraceae > 2-12-FULL-55-11. The sequence goes on along the minus strand of MFXS01000004.1, from coordinate 77,157 downwards.
TTCTTCTGGTTATCCCGGGCATCATCTATTCCCTGCGCACGATCTTCAACGACATCATCGTTGTGACGGAGGATATTGCCTACCGCGGCGCGCTCAAGCGCAGCAAGGACGTGGTTCGCGGGAACCTCTGGGCAATGACCTGGCGGATGGTGGTGATCTTCCTTCTGGTCTACGGCATTCCGAATCTGATTTCGTTCTTGGGATATCTCGCAGTCGATGGACTGGCTCCCGCATCGACTCTGGTGATGGACGTGATCGATGCCGCGCTCAATGCACCGGCAACCATCCTGGCATTGCTTTCGATGATGGTGTTGTTTGATGAATTGAAGACTGTGTAAAATTGGCCATTTATCATTTACCATTTGCCATTGTAAAAATGGTAAATCGCAAATGGAACGTGGCAAATTATTTCTGCGTCGCCTTCACCACTGCCGCAAACGCCTCCGGCTCATGGATCGCGAGTTCCGAGAGGGTCTTTCTGTCGAGCGTGATTTTTTTGTCCTGCAGAGCTTTGATGAACGGCGCGTAACCGAGTCCGTGTGTGGCGAGCGCTGCGTTGAGACGGACGATCCAGAGCTGGCGGAAGGTGCGCTTCTTGGCCTTGCGGTCGCGGTACGCATAACGGCCGGCCTTCATCACGGCCTCATTGGCTTTGACGAAGGTCTTTGAGCGCATGCCGCGGTAACCCTTGGCAAGCTTGCGGATTTTCTTGTGACGCCGATGGCGGACGATACCGCGCTTAACTCTCATGATGGTTGAGGGATGGGAAGCGTGTCATGGTGAGCTTGTCGAACCATGGCACGCGTCCTCGAGAACTTAAAGGTAAGGGACAAGGCCTCGGAGACGCGCTGTCTCCGTGCCGGGAAGAGTAATGGTGCGATTCATGCGCTTCTGACGCTTGTTCTTCTGCATCAGAAGGTGATTGCGGCTGTGGCGCTTCATGGCATATTTGCCGCTGCCCGTCTTCCGGACGCGCTTCTTTGTGCCGCTGTGGGAACGGATCTTTGGCATGGGTACCGGGGGATCCTAATGAAGATAGGGGGTTTTGCAAAGAAAAACTGGTGATGTTTTTCATGCAGAGACGTCCGGCCGGACGTCTCTACTTCTTCGCTCGCAACACCACGACGAAGTTATTGCCCTGCATCCTCATGTCCGTTTCCACCTCCGCCACATCTTTGAGCGCCGCGATGACGCCTTTTAGTTTATCCCCGGCGAAGGATTTGTTACTAAGTTCCCTCCCCCGGAGCCGCACGACGAACTTCACCAAGTGGCGCTCGGCGAGGAATTCCTTCGAGCGGCCGACGAGGCGGTCGAGGTCGTGCTGGTCCGTGCGAAATCCGAAGCGGAGCATCTTCACTTCCGTCTGCTTCGATCCGCTCTTCTGCTTCCGCTCCTTCTTCTGCTGCTGGTACAGGTACTGTCCGATGTCGCCGATTTTGACGACCGGAGGATTCGCCTTCCCCGCGATTTCGATGAGATCGTACTCCGCGTCCTTTGCGCGCTTGATCGCTTCGGCGGTCGGAATACGCTCCGAGACGCCGTCCGTAACCAAAAGAACCTCCGGGGACGTGATTTCTTCATTCGTCCGCGGACGCTTGGGGTCGCGGGAGTGACCGATGTATTGTCTGCGTTTCTGCATAACTGCCGCTCTATCGTGAGGGTAGGCGTGAAGATGGTCAAGCAATGCGACGAGGATCAAAACACACTCCTCATATACAAGTCGATCTTCAGCTTCACCCGATACCACCCCTCCGACCTTCCGGCTTCCAGTTCCAAACTCTCGATGTCCATCATCTGCATCGGCCAGAGGCGCGCAGCCGAAAGCTTGTCTGTGAATGCCGGACTGAGGAGCCGTCCCGCATCCGCAAGGAGTGATGTGCGGACCACGTCGCGGAAGGCGCGCTCGAAGCTCTGGCTGGAGAAGGATTTCAGAAGTTGTTCCTCGGCCGGGCGGGGTTCCCGGAGGTAGCTCAGAAGATCCGTGTTCAGAAACTGCTCCAGTGCGACGATGGCGGCGGGGTTTTCCAGTTCCGTCTGGAGAAGCAGCCGCGAACGCTCTTCGGAGCTGAGGGCATCTGCGACGGAAAGAAGCCCGCTGAGTTTTACGAATGTCTGCAGAGCCTCGATACCCTCCTGATGCATCGCGAGCTCCAGTGTCACAGACTGCTCCTTCATCCCCTCAGGACCCGGCCTCGTTTCTCCGAATGCAATCGGCGAGATCACCGTGAGAAGTTTGCGCTTGCGGAGTTCCTGAGCGAGTGCGTCGAATGCGGTGACGACTTTATCGAGGTCAGCTTCCTCCGGAAGCACGTACACGTGGACGCGCTCTTCGGGCGAACCCGTCCGCAGCGCATGTGAGAGTTCGCTGAGCTCTTTCTGCTGCTTAAGGACATTCAGACGACGCTCCAGCCCCGGTATTTCCTGGGCCAAGGGAAGCGAAGAAGCGCGCACATCACGCACGGTAGAAATATGCTGCGCGAGAAAGACTGCGCCAAGCGCAATAAGCGACAGAGACCCCGCCCAGCGGGCGACAGACGACTGCCAATGCGGATAAGGATGGAATGTCATTGCAACGTGAGCACGATGGTAAACGGCGAGTGCGGCCCGACCTTCGGATCTTCAAGACGTGTGAAGGTGGGAGCAACGAGCGAAGCAACGCGCGTATCGCCGCGGAGAATTTCTGTGAATTGCGCGAGCACCGTCATGCTGCCCGGACCTACACCCGAGACGTCGCCTTTCAGCGTGAGCGTCTTTCCGTCGATATGCTCCTGGGTGATGACGACGGCATCCGGAGTACCGGGCACCGCTTCCCGCGCCAATGAGCGAAAGGCCTCGAGAAGTTCCAGGCCGGAATCGTCGGAGATCTTGCTATTCACAAGCGCGCGATAGGGCGTGCCCTGGAGTGTCAGAATTTCTTCATCGCGCTCTTTCTGAACGTCCGCGATCTGTGCCTTCAATTCTTCCGTACGCCTCTGAAGCCCCGCCGCATCGCGCTTCACGCCGCCCACTTCGATCGACGTTAGGGTCGGTAGAATCGCGAAACGCGAAACGCCGAGAGCCGTGGCGAACACGGCGCTAAAAAGCAGCACCGGCATACTCATCCTGTGAAGGATGTGTCCTGGTGTGGGGACTGTGGAAACCGGCGTTGAAGTGGATGTGTCTGTCATGAAGTTTTCCTTATATTATAGCCAAATTTATACAATTTGTCCTTTCCCAAGACTTGCAGAATGTGTAAAATATAGTATGAAATTATGGATCACGAGAAATACTTCTTTGAGGGGGCCTTCGAATTTCGCGCTCATTTTGAGCGAAATCTTCCTTCAAATCAGTTTCCGCCAGACCAGGTTCGAAACACATGCGACATCATCTGGCACGCATTTTGGTATATCGCCATCATGTACGACCGCAATGCTTCTCCAGCAAATCTACAGTCCTGGGCATTACGCCTTGCTGAGGAGGGTATAGATGACTGGGATGAAGACATGTATGCCAGAGCTGTCTCTCTCGCTCCAAAAGAGCGCCAACCAACGAATTTCTGGAATTCAGGCGAAATTTGCAACGAACTCACACAGAAAATCCATAATAAGATTCGGTGCCAGTTCGGGTAATGGCTACCGTAGAAGAGACATCTGAGGTATAGTAATAAGGATAGATATTCCCCCTTCCCCATGGAAGAGCTCCTCAAACATCTCCGGGAACTGATGGCTGCTCTGAACACGGGTAAGGACTCTCTTTGAGGTCAGAGGCGTTCCGAAAAAGATCGACGACCTACAGAAGCGCTCGGAGGATCCGGGCATTTGGTCGGACCAGAAAGCCGCCAACAAATTGTTCGCCGATCTGCGCGCGCTGAAAAAAACTTGGGAACCGGTCAACGCGATGCTCAGCGAGGCAAGGGATCTGATCTCGCTCGCGGAAACATCAGCGGAAACGGATCTTCCTGATCTGGAAAAAGAATATGCCAAACTTGCCGGGCGATGGAAGGAAGTGGAAACGCAGCTCTATCTCTCCGGAGAATTTGATACGGCCCACTGCTATTTGACGGTAAGCGGAGGAGCAGGCGGCACCGAGGCCCAGGACTGGGCGGCGATGCTGCTCAGGATGTACCTGCGCTACTGCGAGCGGCAGGGATGGAAGACGGAGCTGATCGATAAGACGGACGGCCAGGAGGCCGGCATCAAGACTGCGACGATCTATGTAGAAGGGGCGATGGCCTACGGCAATCTGAAATGCGAACGTGGTACGCACCGCCTGGTTCGCCTCTCTCCCTTTAATGCCAAGAGCCTGCGGCAGACTAGCTTCGCACTGGTAGAAGTACTTCCGGAGATCGAAGAAACGGAAGTGACGATCAATCCCAGCGAGCTTCGGGTGGATACCTTCCGCAGCGGCGGCGCGGGCGGACAGAACGTGAACAAAGTGGAGACGGCGATCCGCATCACCCATCTCCCCACCAACATTGTTGTTGCCTGTCAGACGGAGCGATCGCAACTGCAAAATCGAACCCGTGCCATGGCATTGCTTCGTGCGAAGCTGTTGGAAAAGCAGCAGGCCGCCGATCTTGCGACGAAGAAGGAATTAAAAGGAGCAACGCAAAGCGCCGACTTCGGGCAGCAGATCCGAAGCTACGTCCTGCATCCGTATCAGATGGTCAAGGATCTCCGGACCGATACGGAGACAAGTGATACGCAGGGGGTGCTCGATGGAGAGATCCAGATGTTTATTGATGCGGAGTTGAAAAGAGAAGCAAGAGCGTAATACCTTTCAGCACGGCACCAATCTAAAAGATGTCGCGAAGCGCGGGTCTTGTGGGTCCCGCGCTGGAGCGACACCTCTTAGGGAAGAGTGGGCCCATGGGAGAGGAACCGTAGGTTCCTCTTCCATGAAGTTAAAAAAATGGGGCGCCTTACGGCAGCCCCACTTTGATAAGCAAATCGAGATGCTTAAAGATCGCACGGACGAACGGTCTTGCGGCCGTTGTCGCTGGCGCGCTTCACGGCTGCCTTGAGGGCGGCCTCGAGGAAAGCGCTGGCTGCCTCGGCGAGGTCGCCGGCGGCCATCATGTTGTGCTTCTTTACAACTTCCTTGATCTTCGAAGCGACGACGTAGGACATGAAATAAGGGGGAAGAGAAGTAGACGGCGAGATTGTAACAGCCCAAAACGCCTCTGCAAGCCAAAAATCTACGCCTAATGGTGAATTTATCGTTGCAAAAGCAATTGACGGAATCGGCGTTTTGCAAGGAATTACGTAATGTATAAGCCGATTAGCGCGATTTTCGCGGCGATAGTAAGGGCAAAAACCGCTTCGTAGCCTACAATACGCCTATGTCTTGGGGCCTTGTCCTCTCCGGCGGCGCGGCATACGGAGTTGCCAATGTCGGGGTCGTAGAATGTCTTGAAAAGGAAGGTCTTTCCCCGGATGTCATCGCCGGAAGCAGCATGGGGGCTGTGGTGGCCGGGCTCTATGCCCTGGGTATCGAGACCAAAACCATCCGGGAGATCGGAAAAAAGCTCACCCCCTCCACGGTCGCCTCATGGAAAAAGCGCCCCCTGAGCGACGGCTTGGAAGGCGGCGTTCTGGAACACCGTATGAAGGAGATCCTTGCCCCTTATATACAGGGCGCGCGGATTGCCGACTGCCGGATTCCGTTCATGTGCGTCGCGGGAAGAATCCTGAAAGCGATCCCGTGGAAGAACGTGATGAAGCAGGATTTTCTCCCGACGCTGCTCACGTCCGTGGAGACATACGTCTTTCCCCCGGAGACCCTGATCCTCGATGCACTCGCGGCCAGTTGCGCGGTACCGGTGGTATTCCAACCGGTGAAAGTCGGAAAATCCCGTTTTATGGATCTCTGCACGTTCGGCGCCGTTCCGGTGCAGTCGCTCAAAAAACATCACACGGTGGACTACATCATTGCCACGGATACCACGCCAACGTATACGACGGTCGCTCCTTATCTGCCGCAGGTGCTCCGGAAAGTCCTCTACGCCAGCCAGGAGTTCCTGCATGCCAGTACCTCAGCCTGCGACATCATCATCGTGCCGAAACTCGACGGCGCTCCGTACCACTTCCAGAAAAGCATGGAATTCATGGATGCCGGAAAGGAGGCGACACAGGAAAGGATGGAGGATATTTTGCGGATCCTGCAAAAAGAACACGTAATTAAAGAATAAGGGCGGAGCCACGTCGCTAGGGAAAGTCATGGCCCTTCGATTCACTCGCTCACGCTCGTTCACTCAGGGTCATTCAGCTCGGCTCGGTAAAGAATGGCCCGAGCGAAACGAGGACCATGAGCGAGGCCCCCGCAGGGCCGAGTCGAATGGCGGAGAGAGAGGGATTCGAACCCTCGAGACCCTTTTGGGGCCTACGCGATTTCGAGTCGCGCGCCTTCGACCACTCGGCCATCTCTCCGTGAAAAGGATTTTAGGGATCGTAAGACGAGAGAGGAAGGCCGCCCATCAAATAAGTGCGCGAAGGCAAGCTCCGCTTGCCTGGAGCGCCACCTCTTAGGGAAAGGAGGGTTCATGGGAGGGAAACCGTAGGTTTCCCTTCCATGCTATATCAACGGCTCTTCAAACTTCTCCTCCGCCCCCATTTCATCCTCCGCCGGTGGCGCACTTGCTGATTCATCCCACTTCTTCAGGTTCTCCTCCACTGCTTTGCGCGGAGCGGCGTATTTCTGGCGCGACTCGATGCGGATCTCCTTGGAGCAATCGTCTGTGATCTGGGGCACATCGAGTGTTCGGCCGGAGAAGGCTTCGCGGATTTTGTCATCAAGACCGGAAAGGAATATAAAAATACCGTTCGGATGCTTCCGCCGACCATGCAATGGCAATCGGGTATTTTTTCCTGGAATGATTCCATCGCGATCATGTCATACACGAAACAAAAAATAACCTGCACGATCATTGAAAATCGCGATATCGCGCATTTTTACCGGACGATTATTTTTGAATTGTGTTGGAGGGAAGCCTCACCTTCGAAATAATTTGAGACGCACTGCCAGTGCGTCTCCACGGTACACATTTATGGTGCTAAAGAATTGATGGCCTCTCCAGGCCGTAACGCCTTCGCCTTTTCCAAATACACTTCCGCCTCCTCTCCCCTCCCTTGTGCCATCCTCAACCGATACATCTGCACATTCGCTCCAAATGAACTCTCATTCCATCGCAGTGCTTGAATCAACTGCTCCTCTGCTTCCGCCAGTTCTCCCCGGTCAATATGGATATCCGCGATGCGCACGCGGGCCCCAACATAGGAAGGATCCAGTGCCAAGGCCTTGCGGTAATACTCCAATGCAAGATCACTATTGCCTCGCTGGTCTTCCAGATTGCCGATGGAGAAGATTGGTTCAGGAAGATCGGGCTTCATCTGTGAAGCTTTGGTGAATTCCGTGATGGCATCCGCTATCTGCCCGTTACTTGCGTAGATATTTCCTGCTTCCAGGCGATAACTCACATCATCGCCGTACGGGAGTCCTTCTTTAAGAACATTGAAGGCTTCAACAGGATGACCTGTCTGGCGGAGAACGGAGGCGAGAGTTGCGCGGGCGGGAACGGAAGCAAGATCGACGGAAACGGAATGTGCATAGAGGGATTCGGGAGTGTCCCAGACCTTCGTTTGATGTCGTGACACGAACAATAGAATGAGTGCGATGAGCACAACAGGAATGGAATTGAAAATTGAAAATTGCCTGCCGGCCGTAGCCTTGGCGAAGGCTGGAAAATGGAAAATTCTTTTCTGCACATCACGCCATGCCATTGCTGCAATAAAAATAATTCCAATCGAAGGAAGATACGCATAGCGGTCCACTGCGTAGAATGAGATCAATCCTTTATGGAAGTTGAAGAACGTCGGACTAAGTGTGATCAGGTAGAACAAGACGCCAAAGGCTATCCAGGGCTTTCTGTTGCGGAAATACCAGGTGAGAGCAATAAGGGATGCGAGAAAAAGAAGGGATACAACGAAATACACATTCAGAATCGGATCACGCTGCTGGTAGAAGACGCTGAAGCCAACGGGAATGAAGATCTGCCAGAGGTAATGACCAATACTGCGGATGGCAACGAGGCCGGTATCAAGGATGGAAGTGGAGCCGACAATGCGCTCTTTGCCGCTAAGGGCGATGAAGGCAAAAACAATGGAGAGGAGGAAGAACGGGATTTTGTTTTTGATAGACATCCGGCGTTCATCATCCAAAACCCAATCCAAAAGAATCAGGATCACCGGGAGTGTCATCGCAGTCGCTTTGCTGAGAAGCGCGCACAAAGCGAAAACAATACTGACCCAATACCACTTTCCTCTCCGCAGATACGTTACAATCGTAAGAAGATAGAAGAAGGTGAAAAGAAGATCCTTGCGGCCGGCAATCCAGACGACTGCCTCCGTGTGAAGAGGATGCACCGCAAAAAGGAGCGCAGCGATGCCCGCCGGAAAGCAAAAAGGATAAAGCAAAAAGGATAAATGGCTTTTTTCTTTATCCTTTATGCTTTTTGCATTCATCAATTGTGAAACAAAGAGAAAGACCAACGATGTGTTCGCCGCATGCAGCAGCACATTTCCCAGATGGAATCCGAACGGACTCAAACCGCCGAGAACGTAATTGATCTGAAACGAAACAAATGTCAGCGGAATATAGAGCTCTGGATCGAAGTGCGTGAAGACATAGCGAAGGTTTTCGAGCGTGAGCCCACGGATCGCGAGGTTTTCACGGACAAGGAGCGTGTCATCGATTGGCGCGAAGTCCTGGAAAAGAGAATGACCAAATCCCAGGAACACAATGACCAGTAACAATCCGGGAACAGCAAGATAACGGATACGATGCAATTGCATGAGTGGAGTATATTCGGAATTCGGAATGCGGAATTCGGAATCATAGGAAAAATCAATTCCGAATTCCGAATTCCGCATTCATAATTGGTCCATGTCCTTCCCCGTTCCCCTCCCCCCGCATCTGGAACATGCTGCCGAGCAGCTGGGCATTCACATGGCGGATATCTCCGAAGCCTTCACGCGCGGATCAGGCCATGGCGGGCAGAAAGTGAACAAGACCAATAACTGCGTGGAGCTCACGCACCGGCCAACGGGCATCTCCGTGCGCGTTCACGAGCAGCGCGAGCAGCACCGCAACCGCCAACTCGCGTACCAGATGCTGATCCAGCACATCATCGATAAGCACGCTTCCGAGGAGCAGCAAAAGCGACACGAGGTGTTTGTGCAGAAGCTGGAAAGGAGGAGAAGAAAACCAAGTTCCCAGAAATCCGTCCTGCTCGATAAGCGGCTTCATGGAGCGCTGAAAAGGAACCGAAAGAACAAGGGGCTTGTTGGTGAAGAGGGATTTGCGTAATACGCTCGGAAAGAGGTGTATACTTTACGCTCGAAGAACGATTTTTCTTTTTTCCCCTACTTTTCTATGACACGTCGTCTCGTTTCCCTGTTCGCCGCGGGCGCCATCGCCCTTACGGCAGTTCCCGCGTTTGCTGATGAGTCTTCCAGCAGCGCCGCCGAGAGCTCTTCCACCTCGAGCGCTTCCACAACCTCCACTGCGGCAAGCAGCTCATCGAGCAAGAGAATGAAGCAGAACAACCTCGGCCAGACCATCAAGCAGAACTGTTCCAAGTTGAGCGGCAAATCGCGCGCAGAGTGCGTTCATAGCACCATCAAGGACCGCAAGATGACGGGAAAGTCTTTTGTGAAGAAGCTCGTTATGCGCCCTGCGATGATGAAAAAGACTTGCAGCGAATTCCCGAAGCGCACTCCGGAATTCCAGGAATGCGTGAAAGCTGAGAAGGAGAAAGGAATGATGAAAAATCCTTCCGGTGTCATGAAGAAAATCGGAGACATGCGCATGAAGTACCGCAACAAGGGCGGCGTAGCGCAGTAATACACTGAGTGTTCCTTCAAAACGCCTCCTCCGGGGGGCGTTTTGCGTAGGGAAGAAAATGCGCGACAATAGATCTATGCGCACCCTCTTCCTTATACTTGCAGTGATCATGGCGTTCACCAGGATTGCCTCTGTGGAAGCGGCCACCTATCACGCGGCTCCGGCGGCTAATTACCGCTGCAACGAATTCAAAGGCGCAAGCAAAAGTACCTGCATGCGCAACCAGGAACGTGCGATCAGATGTTCGGGCAAGAAAGGGATGACGAAGCGTGAGTGTATGAAAAAGACGGAACCCTATCGCGGCACAAGTGTCTTTAGGAGATTCTCCAGATGAGATCGGCTAGATTGTCCTGCCTTCCTGCAACCGCTTCGCAAGCGTGCGGAGGTAGCTCGTAGAGACTTTCATCGTGACGTAGGTGCCCGTGCGCGGGTCGAAGACGCGCTTCTTCTGGATGTTCGCACGAAACGTGCGGCGGGTGTGCCTGTTCGAGTGGCTTCGGGTGTTGCCGAAGGCGGTTCCTTTGCCGGTTTTGACGCACTTGCGGGCCATTTGCTGGGAAAGCCTACGTACAGGCGATACAAAGGTCAACTTTAAACCTTGCCAATTAGCAGTTAGGAATTAGCAATTGGCGAGATAGAGACATAATTGCTAATTCCTAATTTCTAATTTCTAATTCATAATTATCTCGTGTCCGCCCTCCGCCCGTCCTTCATCATCGCCCTGCTGATCGCGCTGTCCGTCCACGAATGGGCGCACGCGCTGGTCGCACATCGCCTCGGCGACCCGACGGCGAAAGAACAGGGCCGGCTGACCTTAAACCCCATCGCGCACCTGGATCTGATGGGCACGATCCTCTTCTTCTTGGTGGGATTTGGATGGGGCAAACCCGTGCCGATCGACCCTAGATACTTCAAGAGCTGGAAGCGCGACACGGCACTCGTGAGTATCGCGGGACCGATCAGTAATTTGATTATCGCGTTCCTCGCGTTCGGCGGACTCCTACTTCTCGCGCCCGATTCTGTGGGCGGCGGTTTCTGGAACCTGCTTTCCGGCGGCGGCCGCGGGACATTTGCAACGGTCCTTACCGATATCCTGCGGATCTCGATCGCGCTGAACCTCGGCCTGATGGCATTCAACCTTCTGCCCGTGGCACCTCTGGATGGCAGCAAGATCTTCCAGGTGTTCATTCCCTATCGCTACGACGAGCAGTACAACGAGTGGCTCCGAAGAGGTCCCTGGATCCTTTTGGGACTTTTGATCGCGGAGGATATTTTTAATGTTCCGCTGCTGATGGGATGGATTGATTTGATTGTGAGTCCGTTTGTGAACGTGATGGAGATGATCGCATCCATGCTGTGATGAAATGAAAGAGGTGGAAGAGTGTATACTGCGTGTATGTCCAAACTCTCCATCTTCACCGAACTCTGGCGCTTCATGCGCATGCGCAAGAAGTGGTGGCTTCTTCCTATCATTCTCATCATCGTGCTTTTGGGATTAATCCTGATTTTCGCCCAGACGTCGCCGCTGGCGCCGTTTATCTACACGGTTTTTTAAGGAGCTGAATGGTTAAATGGCTAAATGGTTATATGCTATAGATGTGGACTAACCATTTAGCCATTTAGCCATCCAACACTGTGAAACTTCCGAAACCACTGCAACAGCTCTATGACCTCTGGATGCGCTTTTCGCATGTGCTCGGGCGCATCATGAGTACGATTCTCCTCACAATCATTTGGATTGTGGTGTTCAGCATATACGCGATCATCCTCAAGATGATTTACCTCTTTTCGGGGAAGCCTCCAACAGACACGTACTGGGTCGATGTGAGCAAAGACTCCACTGATATGAGGTATCAGTTTTAATTTTCAATTCTCAATTCTCAATTTTCAATTCCGCCGTTCGAGGAAAACATGAATAAGCCAGTCTACATATTGGGCATCTCCTGCTTCTACCACGATAGCGCCACCGTGCTTCTGAAAGACGGGCAGATTGTGTTTGCATCGCAGGAGGAACGCTTCTCCAGAAAGAAGCACGATGAGTCGTTCCCGAAACTGGCGATTGAAGAGGCGCTGAAGCACGCGGGCATCACCGCGCAAGATCTGGATGCCGTCGCGTTCTACGAGAAACCGATACTGAAGTTCTTCGACCGCATCCTGCAGACAACCATGAAGGTCTGGCCGCGCGGATTTGTGCAGTACCACATGGCCATGCAGGAATGGATGCCCAAGAAGCTTTGGATTCCCCATATTATCCGCCGCGAGCTTTCGTATAAGGGGCCCATCTACTATCCGTCACACCATGAATCACATGCCGCGTCCGCATTTTTCTGTTCGGGATTTCCGGATGCGGCTGTGGTGACTGCCGACGGCGTCGGTGAATGGGCAACGACAACCATCGGGCACGGCAAAGGAAAGGAGCTGAAGCTGCTTCGGGAAATACACTATCCGCATTCGCTCGGACTCCTCTACTCCGCGATAACGTATTACCTTGGATTCAAGGTGAACAGCGCTGAGTACAAAGTGATGGGACTCGCACCGTATGGAGAGCCAAAGTATCTGGAACAGATGCGCAAACTGATCGACGTGAAGCCCGATGGAAGCTTCGCGCTCGACATGAAGTACTTCACCTACGAATACGGACTGCGGATGACGGGTCGCAGCATCGAAAAACTGTTCGGACAACCCACGCGAACGCCGGAATCCCCTCTTGAGCAGTTCCACAAAGACATTGCACGGTCGCTGCAGGAGTTGACCGATGAAGTGATGCTGAATCTCGCCCGGGCCGCGAAGGAACTGACAGGAAGCCGATATCTCTGCCTCGCCGGAGGCGTGGCACTGAACTGCGTGAGCAACGGAAAGATTCTGCGGTCGGGAATATTTGAAGACATCTTCATCCAACCAGCTTCGGGAGACGCCGGAGGAGCGCTGGGTGCCGCACTCATGGCATGGCACGGGATGATGCAGGGCGAAAGGCTTCCGCGGATGGAACACGTCTTCTTTGGAAAGAGTTATAACCAAACGGAGATCGAGGATTTTCTGACGAAGAACCGGATTCCTTCGGAAAAGATCCCGGCTGTAGACCTGCCGAAGCACGTCGCCACTCTCCTGCAGGGCGAAAATGTGATCGGCTGGTTTCAGGGACGCACGGAATACGGCCCGCGGTCGCTCGGCAACCGTTCGATCATCGCGGACGCGCGGAATCCCAATAACTGGAAAAAAGTGAACCTCAAGATCAAGTTCCGCGAGTCCTTCCGGCCGTTTGCGCCGACGGTGCTTGAGGAAAAGGCATCGGAATACTTTGAACTGGATCGTGAAAGCCCGTTCATGCTCCTTGTAGCCGACACGCGGGAGAAATACCGGGCGGAAATTCCTGCGGTGACGCACGTGGATGGCTCCGCGCGCATCCAGACGATCAACCGAAACCAGAACGCGCTCTACTACGATCTTCTGAAGGCCTTTGATGAGCAGACCGGATGCCCCGTGATCATCAATACCTCCTTTAACGTCCGCGGCGAGCCGATTGTGGAATCGCCCCAAGACGCCTGGAACTGCTTCGTTCATACGCACATGGATTATCTGGTGCTGGGGCAGTGCATCGTGGATAAAAAGAAACTGCCGCCGGAGTGGAAAAGAAGTAGTGAGGAGTATTTGAAAAAATTCTTGTTGGATTAATGGACAGATGTAATGGGATCCATACACTCAAGATATCGATCTTTGGAAGGAAAGGGGGTGATGAAATGAGCCCACTTGTTTGGATCTGCCTGTCCCTCGTTGGGATAGCAAGTTTAGTGATCGGTGGATACGCAAGCCGACGGTCTAGGAATGCCTGGGTAAGGTTTAAGCTTTCCCTGAAGCAGGAACACTTAGATGCATACCAAGGTTGGATATTCCTGACCTTCCTGTGCGCGAGTATCAGTGTGTGTTTCTGCACCTTTTTGATGGTTATCCTCTTGGAGAGGACGACCTGACAGATTTCCAGAGATCGTGAGGCAAGCCTACTGGCTTGCCTCATATTAAACGTGGAGAATATCTACGTGCGTAATGCATTGATCAACCTCGGCTTGTCCCTAGTCTCAGCAATTATATTTCTTGCGGGTATTGAAATCGTACTGAGGATGACGGGGCTCGTGACCGTAGGGCCGCATCCTCCGCTGATTTTCCAAAGCAGCGACAATCCGGATATCAGCTATGAACTGATCCCGGGAATCGAGCGTGGAGCCTATCGATCGACGGTAAAAACAAATGCGTTGGGATTCCGGTCACCGGAAATTGACCCGACGCGCCCGCTTGCGGCGGTGATCGGTGATTCCATCACCTTCGGCTACGGCGTGGAGAACGAAGAGACCCTTGCTGCGCGGCTGGAAGCCCGCATGCCGGCGATGCAATTTTTGAATACCGGCGTACCCGGATATCAGCTGAGCCAGGAGCGAGCCACATATAAGGAGAAGATTGCGGAGCTTGATCCTCAAGTGATCATTCTGGTCTTCTTCCCGAATGACATGGACGAAAAAACCGGATGGCTGGACGAAGACGGCGTGCTGCGGGCCGAAGGAGATGATCCGAAAGACCGCCCGGCGCTTCGATGTAATCCTCCGGAGGAAGGAATCCTGAGTATGATCCCGGGAAAGTGTTTTCTGGATCGCAGAAGCGCCGTCTACGTGGCGATGAAGAAGTTCACGAGCATGCGCGCGGGGAAAGAGACACTGGAACGCGAACGGGAAGAAAGCAAAGAGAACCCGGACCGTGACAGTATTACCGAAAAACAGATCACCGCATACGGTGAGGCGCTACATGCATTTGCCGAAGAGATCGACGAAGGCATCGAAAAATATTTCGTTCTCTGGCCGGACCGGGAACTTCACGCCCTGAGCCGGCCCCGGATCCGCGCTCTCGCTGAACAAGAGGGATTCACGGTGATCGACCTGTATGACACATTCGGGAATGAAGCCAAAACCCTCTCCTGGGACACCGTGCACCCGCATGCAGAAACGATCGAAAAGGCTGCGGAAGCCATTGCGGAGAGTGTGCAATAAAAACACAATAGCCAGGAGATCACCTGCTTCCACAGTTCCGCATGAAAATCCCCGTCAACGAACCGATCATCGCGCCTGAATCCAGGCAGGCAGTGATCGAAGCACTGGAAACGGGATGGGTTTCTTCGGCAGGTCCATGTATCACCCAGTTCGAACGGGAATTTGCGGATTTTTTGGGTATGAAACACGGGGTCGCAGTGATGAACGGGACTGCAGCATTGCATCTTGCGCTTGCGAGCCTTCGCATCGGCCCCGGAGACGAGGTCATCGTGCCGGACTTCACGATGATTTCGACGGTCACGGCCGTGATGTATACCGGTGCGACGCCTGTCTTTGTGGACGTTGACCCCGAGACCTTCGCGATGGACCCGGACCTCATGGCAAAGGCTATAACGCCGCGCACGAAAGCTATTCTTCCGGTGCATATCTACGGTCACAGCGCGGATATGGACCCGATTTTAGAAACGGCGAAAAAACACAACCTGGCAGTGGTGGAGGATGCGGCCGAAGTGCACGGGGCAACGTACAAAGGAAGACTCTGCGGATCGATGGGTGTGATGAACTGTTTCAGTTTCTATGCCAACAAGCTGATCACCACCGGCGAGGGCGGCATGGTCGTGACGAATGATGATGCGCTTGCTGCGCGTGCGAAAGGCCTGCGTGACCTGGCGCATAGTCCCGAGAAGCGCTTCGTGCATACCGATTTGGGATTCAACTACCGCATGACCAACCTGCAGGCGGCCCTGGGGGTTGGCCAGATGCCGCATATAAAAGAGTACGTGGAGAAGAAGCAATGGATGGGACGACGCTACAAGGAAGAGCTCTCGAAGGTACCCGGCCTGCGACTGCCCATAACAAAGGACTACGCAACCAACGTCTATTGGATGTACGCTGTGCTCGTCGAAGATGCCTTCGGAATGTCCAAAGACACGCTGCGAAAGAAGCTTGCGGAACGCGGAGTGGATACCCGGGATTTTTTCTATCCCTGCCACAGCCAACCGTTCCTGAGCACGCATCCGCAGGCGAAGGAATCGTTCCCGGTAAGCGAAGATATCGCAAAGCGCGGATTCTACCTTCCTTCCGGGCTGGCGCTCACCGAGGAGCAACTCTCCACGGTAACGCAGGCGGTCCGCGACATCGCTCAGAATCGATAATCCCCTTCCGCCCATCATGATTCCTGAACCTTCCAGCATTTCCGTCGTCATTCCCTCGTATAACGAGCGGGACAATATCAAAGACGCCATCGAGCGCACGGCTTCCGCATTGGGCACTGGCCTGCTTGAGATTATCGTGGTGGATGACAACAGCCCAGACCGCACCTGGGAAGTGGTGGAGAAACTGGGTAATCCCCGCTGCCGTCTGATGCGACGCATGGACAAGCGCGGATTGGCCTCTGCACTTTCGGATGGCACGAAGGCGGCAAAAGGGAAATATGTGGTGTGGCTGGATTGTGATCTTGGCATCCCGCCGGAAGATATTGTGAAACTGGTCGAGAGACTGGATGAGTACGAAGTAGCGGTGGGATCGCGCTATGTGAAGGGTGGCTTGGACACCAGGCACCGCTTCCGGGCGTTTCTAAGCTATGTCTTCAACTTCTACACCCGAGTAGTGCTGGGGCATTTTTCATTCTGGGACTGGACATCCGGCTTCGCCGCCGCGCGGAGAGAAACACTCCAAAAAGTACCTCTCTCTCCCGACGGTTTCGGTGAATACTTCGTGGAGTGGGTGTATGCGTGTCTTGAAAAGAATGTGAGCATCGTCGAAGTGCCGTACCGGTACGGGCTTCGGCAGGCGGGAGTCTCCAAAACTGACGGTAGCCTCCGCGTCTTTTTCCGCCTCGCAGTGAACTATGCGTGGCGGGTAATCCGCATTAGAATGCGCGGGAGAACGCCATCTTCATGAATCCCGCACAAGGAAACACCACCGCCTATACAACGATCTCCCGCTGCCGCGTATGCGGTTCCAAGGAGATCAGCCCGCTGTATACGCTGGGCGATCTGTATGTGTCGGATTTCGTGGAGAAGACGGATCAAGGAATCAAGGCACCGCTTGAAATGGTGATGTGCGAACACTGCTCGCTCGTACAGCTGCGCGATACCGCTCCTCAGGAGCTGCTCTATGCTCGCTTTTACTGGTATCGCTCCGGCGTGACCGACACGATGAAGAAAGCGCTTCGGAATATCACCGAAAGCATTGAGCAACGCGTGAATTTGAAGGCGGGAGACATCGTGATGGATATCGGCAGCAACGACGGCACGATGCTTCGAACCTATGTCGTGCCCGGCATCGTCAAAGTGGGCGTGGAACCCGCGTCGAACCTCGCTGAGGAAGGCAGGAAAGGTCTCGACTATTTCATCAACGATTTTTGGACGAAGGAAAATTATGAGAAGGCCATCCCAGGCGCGAAGAAGGCAAAGGTGATCACTGCTATCGGCATGTTTTATGACATGGAAGATCCCAACCAGTTCATTCGCGATGCGGCACTCTGCCTGGAGGACGACGGCGTCTTCATCGCGCAGCTGATGTGCCTGAAAAACATGCTTGATACCAATGACGTGGGCAACATCTGCCATGAACATCTGGAGTTCTACTCGCTCAAATCCCTCGAATTCCTGCTCGAGAAGAATGGTCTCACGTTGATTGATATCGAGCACAACAAAGTGAACGGCGGCAGCTACCGTGTGTATGCGGGCTTAAAGGATGGGCATCCCCCGGTGATGTCCGCGGGAGCTGCGGAGCGCTTGGCACAGTACCGCAAGGAAGAACAAGGCATCGACTCCAGGGAAGTGCATGCCGCATTCTTCGCGCGCATCGAGGAGAGCAAGCGCCAATGCGTGGAGTTTATAAAAGATGCCGTCGCCAAAGGAAAAAGTGTGTGGGTCTATGGCGCCTCCACGAAAGGCAATACGATCCTGCAGTACTACGGACTGGATCACACGGTGATCGAAGCCGCCGCGGAGCGCAGTCCCGAAAAGTGGGGGAAATTCACTGTCGGCACCGGCATTCCGATCGTTTCCGAAGACGAAGCAAGAAAAGCCCAGCCCGATTACTTCCTGGTCCTGCCCTACGCATTCTTCGACGAGTTCTATAAGCGGGAAGAACAGTGGCGCAAGGGCGGCGGACAGTTTATCGTCCCTCTCCCGCAATTCCGCGTGGTTCCATGACGAAGAAAGCGCTCATCCTCGGCATAACCGGCCAAGACGGAAGCTACCTTGCAGAGTTCCTGCTCAGTAAGGGGTACGAGGTACACGGCCTTCTCCGTCGTTCGGCGACAGGAAACACCCGAAACATCGACCATCTTCTCGAAAAGATCACGCTGCACCGCGGTGATCTCGCCGATGCCACCTCCCTTCTCCGTGCCATCAGTTCTGTCCGTCCTCAGGAAATCTACAACGAAGCGGACCAGGACCATGCCGGCTGGAGTTACGATCTGCCGGATTACGCTTCTGATATCACCGGAAGTGCGCCGGGCAGAGTACTGGAGATCATCCGGGCCGTGGATCCCACCATCCGCTTCTTTCAACCGCTGACCAGTAACATGTTCGGTCTGACGGATACCGTAAAGCAAAACGAGGAGACTCCACTGAATCCCCAGAGCCCCTACGCCTGTGCGAAGACCTACGCGTGGTCGCTGACAAAGTACTATCGCAACGTCCACAAGCTCTTTGCTTCCACGGCGATCTTCTTCAACCATGAATCGCCGCGCAGGACGGATTCCTATGTCACACGCAAAATCACAAAGTCTGCTGTACGGATCTCGCTTGGTCTTCAGAAGGAACTCCGGCTCGGCGATTTAAGCGCCAAACTCGACTTTGGGTTTGCAGGCGAATTCATGGAAGCAGCATGGAACATTCTCCAGCTTGATGAGCCTGATGATTTTGTCATCGGCACGGGAGAAGCAGTATCCGTAGAGCAATTTTTGGAGGAGACATTCGCGCAGCTCGGACTCAAGGTGAAAGATCACGTGGTCATCGACCAGAAGTTCTTCCGTCCTGGAAAGACGAGCACGTTGATTGCAGATTACAGCAAGGCGAAGAAAACCTTCGGGTATGAACCGAAGGTGAAGTACAAGGATCTGATCAAGATTATGGTCGAGGCGGATATGAAGATTGAAAAAGAGGCGATGGGGAAATGTTAATCCTCCATCGAAAGGAATTTCTGCAAAAAATCCCCGTGATGCTTAATGATTTCTTTTGGGATCTCTGTGAAGAATTCCCCCACCTCGGGTTTTTCCGACGTTGTACAGATGCACACAAGCGAGAGAGCACTGCTATAGGGATGATCGGGCCACATGTAGGTGTCGATGACTTTCTCGAACACCACTGAGATGCCAAGTTCTTCACGTGCGATCCGCTTGCAACCATCTTCGATGGATTCGCGATAGTGCAGGTAGCCGCCCGGAATATGCCAGCCGTTCCAATCCGCGTCCTTGCGATGCGTCAGCAGAAAATCCTTGCCGGTCGTCGTGACAATCACTTCAACACACGGAACCGGCACGATACCGTGGATTGCTTTCCAGACAGGAAGAGGTGTCTTCGGCGGCAGAAGATCTTCTGTGCGTAGTTTTTTGAGCAACGCTTCCAATTGTTGTACTTCCTCGGGAGTCATGCGATCGCTCGGAAGAATTCCTTCGAACCGGAGTCTCCGGGGTAGGGGCCCTGTTTCACTTCATGCATCCGCGTGTCTTCAAGGAATTCCACACCATGCCCGCCGCCAAGGATCAGGGCAAACTCCCCCGCTCCGATTTCCTCTTTGCCGACGGGATTCCACTGATCATCAAAGACCGTGAGACGGACTTTGCCCTTCTCTACGTAGAAAAATTCACTGACGGATTCCACGGTGATCGGTCGGTCGGGATGCCTATGCGGCTTCACCTCGTATCCCTTCGGGCGCTCCATAATGCCGACCTGAAAAGGATCTTGGGGTTCCGTGACGAACTTGATGCCGTCGACTTTCGGTTTCTTGCCGATGATCGCAAGCGTACGGCCGTGGGCGGTGATGGTCTTGAGATCGGACATAGAAGGATTGTAGGACAAAGGGATTATCCCTTACATCCCTTATTCCCCTTAAATCGCTTCGGTCAGTATTCTTTCCATCCTCTGGTTCCACGAATGCCGATGAACGATGTTCGCGCGTTCTTCGGCGCTTTTTAGCGGATACTCGATGGCGGAAGTGATGCCTTGGGCGAGGCTTGCAGGATCACCGGGTGCACAGAAATGCACGACACGCTCATTCACGACATCACGAATAGGCGGAAGATCCGCGCAGACGATCGGTTTGCGGGCAGCCAGATACTCGAACAATTTGAGCGGTGATGTGTCTCGGAGGAAGTAAGGATGCTTGCTCTTCGGCGCGGGATAGACGCAGACATCGCATGCGGCGATCGCCGAGGGCACCTTGCGGACAGGAATCATCCCCTGAAAACGGATATCATTGGCCGTGAGCCCTTGTTCCTCCGCCCTGCGCTTATAGGTCTTCACCCAGGGGCCGGGGCCACCGACGATCCAGCAGAACACGGGCGAACCTGCTTTGTGGAGTAAGGCGACAGCGTCGATCAGTTCGGCCACTCCCTTCTCCAGCGTATCGCGCGTAACGAGGGATCCGATGTATCCCACGACCGTCCGGTCCTGCGGCAGCGACCAATCCTGCTTCGCGAGATTCGCGGGCGGCAGGTTATAAAACCGCTCGTGATCCACCCCGTCTGCTTCTACGAGGATTTTTCGGGCATCGCACCCCCACGAAAGCAGCTCTTCGCGCATCGCACGCGTCAGGCAAATAACCAGACGGCACCGATTGGTCATGCGCACGAAGCGCTGACGGAAAAACCTTGGGAGCGTATGCAGTTCCAGAATGATCGGAATTTTTGTTGCGAGAAGCGCGGGGAGAAGCACGGGGGAACGGACATACAGAAGATCCGCCCTGGACGAGGCGAAATATTTTTTGAGCGCGTATCGGTAGGAAATCATGGCAACCGCAAACGCCAGCTGCCCCGGAACGAATGAGGAGCTGAGCGCATCAAACTGCTGGAGCCGCAAGATGGAGAAAGACTCCGGGATTCCGTAAAAACGGAAAGCGCTCTCGGCCGGTGCCACTCCTACGGTCGGCGTGACAAGAGTCACTTCATGATCCAGGGCGGCCATGGCATGGCACACCTGAGCCACCTGGTAGCCATGAGCTTTTTCGGTGGGAAAGCGCGTATGTGTGACGTAGGTGATGCGCATGGATGCTAGTATAAACCGCGATGCAGTCATCTGTCCTCATGTTCGGTTTCCATGACCTGCATGCCCCGCGGCACCTTACCGTGCGCAAGCATTATGAACGTAAGGGGAAAACGATCGTGGAATGTCGCACGTCACGAAAAGGCTTCCTACCCAAATGCCGCGATCTTGTGCGGCAATTCCGCACGCACAGAAAGAGTTGCAAGACCGTCGTGGTCACGTTCCCCGGGCATCATCTGGTGTGGCTTGCGTGGTTACTGACTCGATTCCCCCGAAAAATTCTGGTCTTTGATGCGTTTATCTCCGCATACGACACGCTCGTCACCGACCGCAAGAAAGTACATCCAGGAAATCCCGTAGCATGGTGCATCTGGCTCACGGATTTCGTCGACTGCCATCTTGCTGATGAGATCCTGATCGATACCAAGGTGCACAAGGAGTACTTCAGCCGCGCTTTCCGCATCCACCCAGCGGATATCACGGTGGTGTATCTGGAAGCGCCGGAGTATTTCCGTCCGGACCCGCATCACCGGCATATGCGGGGAGAGACGTTTGAGGTGCTCTTTTATGGAAGTTACATACCGCTACAAGGGATCGATGTGATTCTGAAGGCGGCTGCAATCCTACAAGACAAGCATGCCCGGGTTCATTTCACCCTCATTGGCGGCGGGCAGACGTACGGGGAGATGCGGCTTCTCGCGACGGAATGGAAGCTCCAGAATGTCACCTTCAAGCCCTTCGCACCGCTCAAAGATCTACCGACCATCATCCGCGATGCGGATGTCACGCTTGGTATTTTTGGTACCGGAGAGAAAACGAAGCGCGTGATCCCTCATAAGGTCATCGAATGCATGGCGTGTCGCGTGCCCGTGATCACCGCCGATACCCCGGCGATTCATGAACGATACAAAGAGGGCCAGGGCATCTATCTTGTGCCGGCAGGAGACGCACATGCGCTTGCCGGGAAGATTGTGGAGTTGCAGAGCGCGTAACGGCACCGCAGAATGCACCGGTGAATCCTCTCTTCCGCCATCATGCGAAACAAATTCTCCTGTATATCCTGAGTGGTGGAACCGGAGCGGTTGTGGAGCTCACGACGTATCTCCTGCTCCTGCACTGGGGCACGTGGTACATCGGCGCATCGGTCGTCGCGTTCGTGCTCAGTTACATCACCACATTCACGCTCCATAAATACATTGTTTTCAAAAAACCGGATGACTTTATGAAACATCTTCAACGGCATTTCTCGGTCGAAATGTTCAATCTCCTAGCCACCAATATCCTCCTTTTTGTGCTCGTGGAGCACACGGCACTCGGCGAAGAGTGGAGCAAGATCATCACGATGGGGCTCGGGGCGTCGTGGAACTTTCTGCTCTTCAAGTTTTTGGTGTTTGTGTGATCAATTCTGGGACAGATTGCAGAAACGCCGGCACGGAGAGATGTTCCTCATACGCCTCCCGCGCCTTTTTCTGCATGGCAGCGAATCCTTCATCGGTGAGCCTGCCCCACCACTCCCCCACCAGCTGCGGCAACTGATCGATATTTTGGAATGGGACGCGGAATATGAACGCGTCGTAATCGAGGCGATCGCTGCACGGCAACACACAGTCGGTATCGATGAGAAGCGGAATGCGCCCGAGACTGAGTGCTTCATAAAAGCGATAGGAGAAGTTCCCGTCGCCTTTGACGACAAGCGCCAGGTCGGACTGAAGCATATTCTCCCGGTATTCCCTGCGCGCCGTTTCGGGATCTAGGGCGATGGTATTGCTGTGACCGGAGTAGCTGCTGCGGATAATGAAGTTCGTCGTGACCTGATTCTGATGCTCCAATGCCTGGATCGCCTCACGACGGAAGCTGAGCCCTTTGCGCTTGCTTCGAAGCACAGGACGCCGACCCAAAGCCGCACGTAGATCAACTGCAGCATTGAGCGCATACGTGCCGAAACGGTTTTTGAGGCTTCGATAGTCCGCCCATCCGCAAAAACCGAT
Source organism: Candidatus Peribacteria bacterium RIFCSPHIGHO2_01_FULL_55_13 (assembly GCA_001788925.1). Taxonomy (GTDB): domain Bacteria; phylum Patescibacteriota; class Gracilibacteria; order Peribacterales; family Peribacteraceae; genus 2-12-FULL-55-11. The sequence continues at coordinate 54,039 of MFXS01000004.1, read as the reverse complement.
AACGGGCTTCTCCCCTTTTTTTCGAATCTGCAGTGCTTCACCCTGAAGCAGATCTTCGCTGTACGCCGGCATCGCGATTTCTTCCGGGCGGCGGCAGTGGTCATACATGGACGTCCGAAAGACGATGACATTGGAGAGTGGTACCCGATCGGGTCGATCACCGTGCCAAAAGACGACGACCTTTTTTCCGTGTTTCTTGCTGAGCTCTTCGAATTCCGCAACATACTCTGGTCGCTTCCGAAGCGTGGAGAAGTTATGAGCAAGGAGAAGGACATCGGCTTTCGCGGGATCGTCGGTGACCGCAACGAACGGTTCTCGGATCTCCCGGAACGCGTTATTCATGAAGAGAATCGCATCACGCTCCTCCTTTCCGAAGTTCGGATACAGAAGCGGTATGAGCGGGACACCCGGAAGCCGGCGCGTGTAGGCGGTAAGCATGGGAACCGCGAGCAGTGTCGGCCCAAAAACGCTACGCTACAAGCCAGAACCCTATGAAACGCCCCTATCACAAGCTCCTGCAATACTCCTTCAAGCGGTTTTCGGTGCTCAGCGCACGGAGGACGGCCCTCCCGACGATCGCGTACTACCTGAAGCGGCCGGCTCTGGAGAAATCGGACAAGCCCGCGCTCTGCACCATGAACATCCTGCCGCCGATGATGACGGTGTGGTATCACTGCGCGAAAAAATTTATGGGCGACAAGGCGGATATCTGGATCTTCGACTGCTCCGGAAAACTGGATCCTGCGGATTTTCCCGGGGCCAGAGTCCAGAAATTCCTGAACTTCTACGCAGCGACAAAGTGCGACGAGTTTCTGTACTCTATTGCGCGCAACCGCCGGCTCGGCTGGATCTGCGACGATGATATTTTCCTGCTTTCTCCTGGGATCGTGCCGCTGATCGAACGGGAATGCAGCGACCCCCAGACTGCATCACTCAGTTTCCGGCCACGACGATGGAAATACACGATCTCGGGCAAGGAATATGAAGCCAGCAGCAGTTACTGCACGGTGATCAACCGGGATATCTTCTGCAACAAGGAACACCTTTCCCTCAAACCCGCCGAGGGCAATTCCCATTCGAGTAAAGCAGGCCTGAGGCGGTATGACACGTTCGACAAAGCCAATGAGATCCTGCTTTCGAAAGGCTACCGATGCCCCGTACTCCCGGAAAAGAAGCGCTCGGAATGCATCGCGGGATTTTCGGGCATGAGCGGCGGCGTAATGCTTTTGAATTATTTCAAAACGCCGGAACAAACGATGGAATACTTCCATGGCGCGCCGGTGGAGCGCTGGGGAGCCAACATGCTCCATGGCATTCTCGCCGCAATGCTTGGGATCTCTTGCATCCAGGAGCTTGCAGAGAAAATCAGCGGAAAGCGTTATCCCCTGCCCTCTCTGCCCTCCCGGAATGATCTGGAGAAATTACGCAGGGATCACGAACACCTGATTAAAAGACCGGAGGCGCTGGCATGGATGGATGAGACATGTGAACGATTAAGAAATGTCTGTTGATGATTTGCCATTGGCCATTTACCACTTGCCATTTTTCAATGGCAAATCGCAAATGGCCAATGGCAAATCGTTACTGGCATTCCTTCAGAACCACATACGTCAACGGATGAGCTTTCGTAACAAACAACTGCCTCTCGCCAGATTGCGGCCCCTGCGTGATGCGGTAATACGGGCATTCCGCGCTTTCAGGTTCCACAATGCGGATATCACGCCGGAAGAACCCTTCCTTCTCGATGCGTGCAATGCTGGTGGAGACAAAAATGGCGTTTTGGGGGAGAAGATCGTTGGCGACTTCCTGCGCCAGTCGCCAAGTATAGAGACCCTCCGACGTGAGACCGAGGTTCTGGGGAAGCAGTCCCACCGTCCGATCGAAGAGACTGTTGCAAGCGCCGTAGCCATAGAGACAGAGGGCGCCGAAATGGCTGAGGATGATTGCAGCTGCGAGAAGCCACAGCGCCGGCTTCCGGTATCGCGGGATTTTTTTGAGCGCATGACGCATCCCGACGATGCCAAACCCGATGAGGATCGGGTATGCGGGGAACGCAAACCGGATCGCCTGCACCCACCAGAAAGACGTAAGCACCCACACTGCAAGGATCCACAGGATCACGACTTTCTGTTTTCTCCATTCTTTGACGATTCCATAGACCGCAAAGCCGAAGAGAATCGGAAGAATGTTGTGCGACGGATCGAGGTAGTAGAGGAAATTTTTCCCAATCTGAAGAAGAGCGTTGGGTGTCCTCTCAGAAAGCTCTCCGGTATAGGAGGTATGGAGCGGGTTCCCGAACACACGGAAATTCCGATACAGCCAGAGCCCAAAGATCGCAGCTCCCAGAGCGACTCCTCCGTAGGCATGCCACGAACGGAGGTCTTCGCGGCGCCAGAGCACAAGGGCCAATGCAAACGCCCCAAAAAGAGGAACGCCGTTGTAGCGTGCGAGTGAAGCAAGCCCGAGCAGCGCCCCGGAAAGCAGATACCATCGCTGGTCCTCTTCCGCGAGCAGGTACGTATAGAGTGCTGCAAGGAAGAGTGCTGTAAAAAGTAGATCTGCGGACCCGAGCATGGTCATCAGGACAAAACCGTGATGAACGGCGACGAGCGGAACGGCAATGAGCGCCACACGCGGCGAGAAAATTTCGCGAAGGAGCAGATACGTCAAAAGCAGCGTGCCCATGCCTGCAAGGAGCGTCGCAGTTTTCATCCCGACGGAAAACCCGAGCATCGGAATAAGCGGGTATGAGAGAAACGCGTGCAGCGGCAAGTGTTTGGCGTACGGAATATCGAACAGTTCATAGCGGCCGTGCACCCACAGGCTTTCTCCCAAAAACGCGTAGAAAGCCGTATCGCTCAAGATCGGATACCGGAGCCCCGGAAGCCAGAGGATAAAAAGAAGCAGGCAGCTTCCACCGAGGATGAGAGTACGGCGCATGGGGACCATTATGCCCGATGGATCTCAAAATAGCGCCTGGATCGTAGCCGCAGGGAAGCAAAGACCCACACCCACTTAAACCAGTCCTTCCAGTTGATCTTTTTCCCTTCCGCCACAGACCGCGGATGGTAGGAGACGGGATACTCGCGGATAGGAACGCCGCGGCGCGCAAGCATGACGGTAAGCTCGGGGTCGAAGCGGAAATCGTTTTCTTTGAGTGGGAACGTCTTGAGGATTTCCGTGCGCACCATCTTGTAGCAGGTCGGCTGGTCGGTGAGATGCGTGCGGTACAGGATATTGCAGATCCCGGTGAGCAGGCTGCCGCCGATGAAGAACGTGAGGTGCACGAACTGCTTCTGCTTCTTGAGCCTCCGCGAGCCGAAAACCGCAGCCGCATCATGCTCTTCTGCAAACTGGAGAAGTGCGGGAATCTCTTCGGGGCTGTACTCGAGATCTGCATCCTGAACGATGGTGTAGTGCCCCTGCGCGTAACGATAGCCCATATGCACGGCCGATCCTTTTCCGCCATTTTCCTTGGTAACGACGATGTCCTCCGGGCGTGCGAGGGACCGGAGAATTTCCAGGGATCGATCCTTCGACCCGTCATTCACAAAAATCATCTGCGCAAACCCACAAGAGTGATGGAGTCGCTCAATAATGGACGCGAGCGTTTTCTCTTCATTATAGACAGGCACGACGATGGAAAGGCGTGGAGGTGTCACGGACGCTCCATTGAAGCAATTCCGGACGCATTACGCCATTATTTCATCTCTTCAATGAGACGTTGGACAAGATGCTGGAGACTGTGACCATTGACGACCCGCTGCCGTAACTCACGCGAAAGCTCTGCTCGCTCGGCAGGAGTAAGTCCAAGGATTCTGCGCGCCCGCTCGGCCATCTCGCTGTTTGATGCGATGCAGACCGGAGGAAGCACTCTGCTCGCGGCCTCACTGGATGACACGACGGGACATCCGCATGCCATGGCTTCAAGAACGCATTTGTCGAGACCGCCGGTGCATGCATGGAGCATGCAGTCGGCGCTTTGGAGAAGCTTGGTGGTCTGATCGGGGCTTGCCCACCCCATCGTGACGCGTGTGGAAAGATGAAGATCTTGGATCATCTCTTGAAGATGTTTTTCTTCTCTGCGATCTTTTTCGGTAAATGTTCCTCCGGCGATCCGGAGCCTGCAGTGCTGCGGAAGTGTACTCAGCGCCTGCAGCAAGACACCGTAATGCTTCACCGGCGTCACGCGGCCAACGGTCACGAGCAATCCTTCCTGATGGGGAACACCTGGATCCGGGCGAAACCGCTCCGTATCGATGCCATGTCCGACGATGACGTGTTTTTTCGAGCCGCGCGGAAGCCCATAGTCCGTGGCGCCGAACACCTTATGAACCATGGAAAGCGCCAGTGGCAGCGCCCATCCCCCGCCCCGGGCCTCGTACCACAGGTAGATGGGCTTGCTGAGTGTCGCCCACACGGGCCACCCGAGGACAACCCAGATAGGAGTCATGTGCACGAAAACCGCGTCGTATGATCTTCGCTCGGCCGCGATCATTTTCCAGAACGTGAAGATCTGCTTCCAGCGCGCCACACCTTTCTCCTTTCCAAGCGAGAGGACACGGACATCCTTGGGCAAGGATTGCTCTCCGACCTGCTGGCCGATCACGGTCACCTTGTCGCCGTGTTCCGCAAAGGCACGCAGCCATCCGTGGAAAAATCCGAGGATGGGATCGGAGGAATCGACGCGCTGGGTGACGATGAGGAGACGCACAGTTCAGCAATTTAACGCTTTTTGGCAATTCCTTTCAAGAATTCCGCATACTTCTCCACGAGTTTTCCGCGCTCAAAGCGGTCGAGGATCTTGCGTGCGGCCTTGCCCATATGTTCACGCTTTTTGGCATCCTTCAGCAGTATTTCCACTTTCGCCGCGATGTCTTTTGGCGACCCGTCGGTGAAAAGCCCGTTTTCCCCGTCTTCAATCACTTCGGGCATTACTCCCACCCGCGTGGCGATCACCGGCATGCCGCAAGCCATCGCTTCGAGTGCGCTGCGGGGGCCCCCCTCGCTTGTAGATGCCATCACGAAGGTACGGGCGGCGAGAATGCCATCGAGCACGGCCTCAAGCGTGGGCAGCCATCCGAGGAACGTGACGTGGTTTTGGATCTTCATCGCGTGGATGAGCTTGTCCGCTTCGGCTCGCATCGGCCCGTCGCCGATCACAAGAAGCCGGGCATTGGGGAGATACTCGAGCGACCGGATCACGTTCATCAGCCCCTTGTTGGGAACAAGACGGGCGCAAAACGCGATGTCGTAACTCTTCGGGGGCGCCACAGTGCGGCCGATGAGGTCGTGGTCCAGGTAAAACGACGGGATGATGGAAAGTTTTTCGGAAGGAATGCCCCAATGCTTGAGCTCTTCCTCTATTGCCGTACTCACTGTTCGCACTTTTCGGGCACGACGAGCCTCGGAAGGAAGAACCCATCGTGAAAGTTCGCGACCGACCCATTCCGTAATGCCCGACGTCACGGGCCACCCAACAATATGATGGATTTCGAGTGCAAACGGGATGCCCGTTTTTTTGTGAAGAGCAAGCGCTCCGCGGCCGTTATAGAAAGGCGGATACTCGTGAACTGTCATGACGTCATGGTGATGCTCGGCAATAAGCCGCTTCCCCTTCTCTTCTATCCACAGCGACTGGCGCAAAAGGCCCCATGAACACGGATGGAAGAAAACATTGTTCGGAATATCGTGCGCCTGTGACTTTCCACTTTCCGTTTTCAGCTTTCCACTCTTCGAGATGCGCGGACAAATAATATCAATCCTGTCCCAATGCTTTCGCATCTCCTGCAGCGTGTACCAAAACGCCCCCTGCTGCCCGGAGAGGATGGAACGGTCGCCAGAAATCATTAATAGTTTCATGGGGCAGTAAGCTGAGTAAAGAGCGCAATAGTTTCCGATGCAACATCGGACCACGAGTGCGTGAACGGGCTCTGATCTGTGTCCGATGGCTTCTTCCGGAACTGGGAGATCGCCTTGGTGATCTCCTCTGGAGACCGAAGTGGCGCGAAGTACATACGATCAGCAAGGATGTGGAGTCCATTCTCATGCGTGATAAGCACGTCGAGACCAGACCCTTTGGCTTCCAGCGCTACATTCGGGCTGATCTCCGTCAACGACGGAAGCACGAGAAGATCGTGATCCTGAAACACCTGCCCCTTGGCACTGCCGCCGACCGGCGGAAGAAACCGGACACGGTCCGTCAGTGCGAGTGTCTTTGTGAGAGTTGTGAGCGTGTCGCGGAGCGGACCCTCACCGACGATTGTCAGTGTGACATCCGGAAGATGTACGATTGCTCTAATGAGCGATGCGATATTCTTGAACCGCACGAAGCGCCCCATGAAGAGCAGCCGGAACGGCTGATGCGGCTTGCGATTTTGTGTAAACAGACCGTCGAAGGTCAGAGCGTTCTCAATGACGGAATGTTCCGGGAGCGTCGCATACGCCTTTTCATAAATTTCCTTCTGAAACACCGTGGAAAACACAATGTGATCGAAAGGCTGGAGAAGCCACCTGCCAATTGCTACCTGCCAATTGCTACGCTCGTACCACTCCTGCAGGCTCTTTCTTCCCCCCCGATCCGTATAGCGTTCCCACAGGAAATCCCCGCCCAGCCGCAATATTTTTTTCGGTTTTCGCATACCAGACATCCGCAAAGGGACGCCTACACTGACCGACGAAAATGCGTAGACGATATCCGCATCGGCTCCATGCTTTTTGATCGCCCTGCTATAGCGCCACCAGCGTAAGATCGGTCCGCCGCTTTTGGAAATTCTCACGACAGGCCAAGGGTCTGTGTGATCTGCATGATGAGAATACGTAATGACACTTACTTCATGCTTCAAATCGATCAGCTCCTGCGCAAGCGCTTTGGTATACGTCGCTGGCCCGCCGATGTCGGGTGGGTAGATGCCGGTAGCGAGGAGGATCTTCATGAGTGGGAACTGCGAATGCTTTCCAGAATATACCTATTGGGTGTTTTGATGTCTTCCCCCGAACAGAGTTGACAACCTCAATACCCGACCTACTATGAAGCTATGGGAGTTGAGTACTTTGTTCTAGGCAATCGTGATGTAAGATCTGAACTCAGCATCGATGATTTTGATAAACAATATGGCAATTATACCTTTATCGCGGTGGATACGGAATCAGATGAAATAGTTGCAGCGGGAGATTCGGAAGATGAAATTGAAAATGCGGTACCACCTGACACCATTGAGAATCTACAACTCGAATCAGCTAGGGGCTTGCGAGTTATGTTGCATCAATGGGGAGCGGTAAACGTATCTGAACAGCCTTGAAAATACAAAGCTGACGCCTTGTTTACATCTTCTCATAAATCGCATGACTCCCGATGGAATAAAAATTTGCGATATCGCCCTCAATTCTGAGAATAATGCGACATTTCCTATCGACAGAAATGCTCCAGTATTTGCGAAGATTGCCGCGTAAAGGATGCAAACGAAGAGAGGGGTGAAATGGGTCCGCTCTGAAAAATTCGATGGTCTTCCGTGCCTTGATTTGCGCTTCTTTCGGAAGAGCATCCCAATTCTTATGAAATTTCGGCAAAAAATTGATTTGCCGGATCTTCATTTTTTAATGGGAAGAAAATCCTCAATGGCATCATCAGGACCCATCGTGCGATAATTTCCATTCGCCAGATCTTTCTCCCCTTGCCGGAGATCTTTCAGCAATTCTTCTTCTGAAATCATGTGGTCTTCTTCGTCAATCATACGCAGCACATAGGCGCTGACCGTCATTCCGTTATTTTCGGCTTTCTTCTTCAGAACCTTGAGTTTCTTCGGTGGAATAGAGATGCTGAGAACGGAGCGCATGAAGAGAATGGGGAGTGTATTACAATTGTATTACAGAAAAGATCGTAATACAAGGTTTTTCAGTGGGTAGCCCGATCACACTTACGCCACCGGAAACCCCGCAAAATCCTGCTCCAGATCCTCTTTGCCCTGCCCCTTCCAATCCTCCCCTCTGCTGAGAAACGCCCGACAGAGAGCACGGAACACTAGGAAAGGATGCCGCATCGCGAATTTCTTCACGATACCGGATCCCTGGCCGGTGACGCGCTCTCCTTTGAGATATTTTTCCACGAACCGTGCAAACATAATCTGGAACTGGCGGACTTGAACCTGCGTCACGATAGTGCGCTCCTCGCCGGAAGACCGCGCGGCGATGTCTTCGAGGATGGTGAACCGGTCAAACAGTCCTTTCCCTGCTTTGCGGTTTCTCGCCGTGGCTCCCTCATCGTGCACGCGGAAATATCCGTTGATGTCCGGCAGGAAGTACCAGTCGCAGTGGGGCAGCATCCGTACCCAATACTCGGCATCGAGCGACTGCGGCATCTGTTCGTTCCAGACACCAATCTTGTCCATGACAGAACGTCGCAGGACGCAGAAGCTCGGTTCGCCAACCAGATTCGGCCATACGCCGTTTCGGACCCAGCGCAGCAAAAATTCTTTTCCGTTGATCACACCCGGCTTGAGGATTCTCCTCTTCCACCGCTCGAGTGTGATGTAGCCGATCGCCGCGTCGAAGTCGCCTTCAATGCGATACTGGTGATCCATCGCGACGAGACCGACATTGGGATGCGTCTCAAGAACTGCAACTGCCCGCTCCAGATACTGCGGCACCCATGCATCGTCGTGGAAGAGATACGCGACGACAGGATTTTTGGTATGGGTAAGGCACGCATTCCAGTTTCCGCCAATGCCGAGGCGTCGTTCGGATTTCTGAAACCGGAATCGTGGATCAGAAAGATACGGACGGACGATCTCCTCCACATCTACCGCATCCGACTCGTCATGAATAAAGGCCTGCCAGTGCGTATAGGTCTGCGCCTGGAGCGCATCAAGAGCCACCCGCAGGTGCTCTGCACCAGGGTTATAGGTAGGAATAAGAACGTCGACGGTCGTCGGCATGGAGATATGGTACAGAAGATTGTTGTCTGGTTTGCTGGTTTGCTGGTTTTTTGGTTTATTAGAATCCACTTCAAGACATAGGAGACCTGCTTAACAAGCAAACTAACAAACCAGCAAACCAATAAACTATTTTTTCGCCGTCTTCTGCAACGCCGGTTTGGCGGCCTCGTCGAAGGCGTGTGCCTCTTTCTGGAATTGCGCCTTGCTGAAGTCCGCAAGCAGCCATTCCGGATGTTCCACGTACCACTCGACGGTTTTCGTAAGGCTTTCCTCAAAAGTCTTGGGGTGGGCATAGCCCATATCCTTGAGCTTCGTGCCATCAAGCGCATAACGGAGGTCGTGCCCGGGGCGGCTGCTGTGGAAATCCACCAGATCGTACTTCAGCTCCTTCCCCACGACCTTCGCGATGAACTGCGCGAGAGTGAGGTTATCCATCTCGCGCTCCCCGACGATGTTGAACTTATCGCCGATGATCTTCGCCCCTTTTTCATGCTGCGCGATGAGGAAAAGCATCGCGGCGCAGACGTTGCGTGCGTGGACGTAGAAGCGGCTGCCTGCCTTCGTACGCTCGGGGTTGCTGTGGATGAAGATCTTCTCCCCCTGCCGCGCGGCATTGATAACCTTCGGGAAGAATTTTTCCGGATGCTGGCGTTCGCCGAAGACGTTCATCGTGTGCGTGATCACGACGGGAAGGCCGTAGGTGTTGTAGTAGCTGTACGCCAGCTCCTCTCCTCCGGCCTTCGATGCGGCGTAGGGATTGCTGCTCATGTACCGGTCCCATTCCTTATAGGCGACTCCCTCCGGCGCGGGTCCGAAGACTTCGTCCGTGGAGAAGTAGGCAAAAAGCTCAAGTCCGTCCAATGTGCGCGCGTAATCAAGAAGATTGCATGTCCCCACAACGTTGTCCTGAACAAATTCCATCGGATATTCAATGGAGCGGTCCACGTGGGTGGAAGCGGCAAGGTGCAAAATGTAATTCACCGGTCCGATGCGGTTGGCGACGTAGGGATTCAGCGGTGCGCGCAGATCGTGATACACAAATTCCACCCGTCCGGCGTATTTGGCGCTCCAGAACTCAATGTCCTGCAGGCGGTGCAGCGTGCTTGCAGTATCAATCTTGCTCAGCCCGATCACTTTCCAGTCCGTATTTTTGAGGATTCCCTCAGCAATGTGGTGGCCGATAAATCCATCGATGCCGGTAAGGAGAACGCGCTTCATGACTGGCCCAGAGTAAAGGATTTATAGATGTCCGCATACCGTTTTGCGATGGGTTTCCAGTCATACTTGGAGGCATTGGCAATACCGATTTCCTTATGTCGAGCCAAAAGCTCCTTATTGTTCAAGTAGCCCGATAAGCCCTTTGTCGCTTCTACAATCGTTACAGATTCAGCATTTCCGTGATAGGGCACTCCCCAACCAGCATTGATCATGATCTCTTCAATGCCACCAACAATGGTATGAATGACTCCACATCCTGCCGCCTGCGCCTCGATAAATACATTTCCGAGTGCTTCGGATCGGCTGAGCCCGCAAAAGATCTCTGCTTCCGCATATTCCCGATTCACATCAGACGACCGCATATACCCCTTGAAGACAACGCGGTCCGCGATGCCCAACTTGCGAGCCAGATTTTCCAACGTAGATCGTTGCGATCCATCACCGACAATGTGCAATTCCGAATTCCGCACTCCGAATTCCGAATTCGCACGGGCGTATGCTGTTAAGAGCAAATCAACCCCCTTCATCTGCTCCAGCCTTCCTACGAACAAAATTCTGCCTGGAACTTTCGGATATTTCGCGCACGCGGAGCGAATCGCCTCGTAATCGATGCCATTCGGAATTATTTTCACGCCACCTTCTCTCATTTCATTGGCGATGCCGGCAAGATGCATGCTGATGGCGGTGACGACATGCGGCGATTGCAGGATTTTTTTCTTCCGGAATGTCCTGTTGGTGGTCTGCAGTGTGAGAAGGCGCCGGGCGAACGGCATGATGTCCTTGCATCGCATCAATGCTTCGCCCGCAAACGTCTCCAGGATCGCATGAATGATGTTCGGATTATATTTTTTTGCTTCCCTAGGCGCTAAAAACGGGTACAGCCATTTATCAAACTTGAATCCAAAACCTACGCGCTTCACCGGAATTTTTCCCTGCAGCATGTCTTCTTTGGGCAAATCCTTCCGCATCCGCGCCGTGATGATCGTAAAATCAAACTGATCCGTAAGCCTCAATGGCACTTCTTCCGCGCACGCCTCCGCACCGCTGCGAAACGGAGTAAGAAATGCCGAGAGAATGACAATGCGAGTCTTCATTTCTGCGTGATGAATTTCTGGAACAGCTGATCGTACTGCTCCCCGACGATGTCCCAAGAAAATAATTTCTCGATGCGCTCTCTTGCTGCCATCCCCATCGACTGCCGCTTAATGGGATCTTCAATCAAACGCTGGATATGGCTGCGCAGTGCCTCCCTGTCCCCCGCCGGAAACAAAAATCCCGAGATGCCGTTCTGGATGAGGAAGCGGTTACCACCGACGTCGCTCGCGATACACGCGCAACTGCTCGCCATCGCTTCCATAAGGGCATTGCTGAGCCCTTCGCTGTGGCTTGGGAGAACGAAGATATCGGTTTTTGAAAGAATGCCGGGGATATCGGACTGTAAACCTGTGAATGTGACGTCGCGCTCGTACTTCGCGACAAGCGGGTGCCCTTCCTTATACCAGCCAACGACTTGTGCGCGGACCTCAGAATGGCTTTTGACGATCGGTGAGACCGCGGCAAGAAAATCATCCACGCCTTTGATGGATTCCAGACGACCAACATACGTGACAGTCACTTTTCCGGATTCATTAGCACGCGTTCCAAAAGTGCTCGGATCGATGCCCGTCGGTATCACTTCACATTTCCCCGCGATCCCCAATCGTTTAAGGAGTTTCTCCGACTGCGGATGGAAGAACACCACGCGCTCTGCACAGAGCAGCTCCAGCCATCCGAGCGTCCACGCATAGATCGCCGCGCAGACTTTAGGAATGAATCCCCGCGGCCACCAGGTCATCCCCACAAGCGCATCTGTGATCTGAATGACGCGCACGCCGCGAAGGCGCAGGGCAATCGTAGAGAGCGACGACCAGAATAGAAGCTTATTCACGACGACGATATCGGGCTTGATGCTTTTGACGAGCTTCACCGCATATCCGGAAAAACCGAACGCGATGCCGTAGTTCCAGGGATCTGGAATGAAAAAATCGGGGACACGATGGATTTCGAGAGTACCGGAAACTTGTTCAATACTTGCTTTGCCTAATTGCTCCTTGCTACCTGCTAATTGCTCATTTTTCCCCATACACACAACAACAACGCGAAACCCGATCCTCTGCCACAACTCCGCCAACTTCACCGAACTGACCATCCAGCGGTGGTCCTCTTTCCAATAGGGGGAGATCAGCAAAATAGTCTTCACCAAGAAAGAATGCTGCCCAAGGCGGTATTTAGCAATATAACAATCCCGGCATTATTCGTCTTTTCCGTTCTCCTGGGCGCTTTGTTTGAGCGCGATCTTGCGGATCAGCCTTGTCTGGCGCTGCTCCAGGTACTCCAGACGCATGACGAGATAGAAGACGATGAAGAAGAGGATGCCGAGGAACGTGACGAGCACCGCGTTCTCGCGGTCGTGGATGCCCGTGGCGATGGTGATGTAATCAAGGGAATTCGGCTCGATGGCGATGTAGGCGATAGCGCCCCAGAAGATGGTCCAGAGTGCGGCCTCCCAGAGTGTTTTGCGGTGTCGCATAACGAGGTTCCAGGCGTACATGATCGCCACGAGGGCAATGAGCGGCGCGATGATCTGGTAGGGGGTCACGATCACAGATTAGCGGAGGAAGGAACGCATCAGAATCTTGAGTGCTGTTTTCACGCCGTGAGCAAACGACTGTCCTTTTGCCAAAGTATATTCGGAGTAGATCACTTTGATGGGGACTTCGGCGATGCGCCAGCGATGCTGCACCGATTCGCGGACAATCTCCGTGCAGAATTCGAATCCGCTCATCCGGAGGTCTACGTCTTTGAGCGCCCGCGCACCGAACACTTTAAAACCGCACTGGCTGTCTCTGACCCAGCGGCCGGTGGCAGCGAAGGTGACGAAGTTTCCGATACCGTTGAAGACACGGCGGATCATGGGGATGCGGTTCCTTTGCCCGAAGCGGTTGGCGAAGACGATGTCGGCTTTGCCCGCCTGCACGGGCGACAGAAGTGAGGGGATGTCTTTGGGATCATGCTGCCCGTCGGCGTCGAGCGTGATGAGCGCCTGCGCCCCGAGCGCTCTGGCAGCCTGAATGCCCGTCATCGTGGCTGCGCCCGGCCCGCAGTTTTCCACGTGCTCCACAACAATGGCCCCTGCCTTGCGCGCCTGCGCTGCCGTGTCATCGGAAGACCCGTCGTCGACGACAATGACACTGTCCACGTACGGCTTGGCCTGGTTGACCACCTCGGCAATGCGGGTAGCTTCGTTGTAGGCGGGGATGACAGCGAGGATCTTCATGGGATCAAAAGATACGCCACTCCCCCATCCTGGTCATTAATAATGACCTGCAAGCCGGATTTGGGATCATTAAGGTAATCAACGAGCGCCTGCACCTTCTTATGGAGCGAGCCGTTGCTGTCACGTTCGATAGTGGCGGTGTTCGTATCGAAGATGATGCTTGAAAAGCCGAGAGCCTTCAGGCGTTTTGTCGTGAGCTCGCTGTCGCGTTCCTGGTAAAGACAGTTGAAAATATCGAGCTGGTGATCTGCGATGCCGATCACTTCGAGGTTTCGGGGGATGAAGTACGGGATGAACGTGCCCACCCGGTACATGTACGGGCGCTCGGGCTCCGTTCGGGAAAGCTCCACGGCGATTTCCGCGATGTCGTCATAGTGCGGGATCGTGCGCTCCCGCATCACTTCGGCAGATGCGCGGCCAAGCGGGTACTCGAAGAGGTTGCGCTGCTGCTCAAACTGCCAGAAACGGTGCGCGAAGTTGCTGAAGAGCGCCACTGCGATGAGCCCGCCCGCAAGTGATCTGCTGAACGCATCCGGGGCACGTGCTATAAAAGCTTCGAGGCCGAGGACGAGCCCCAGGAATACCCCGATGCCGTACCACGGGATGCCGTTACCCATGAACATCCATTCGAGGAGGATGACAAGTGTGCCGATGGTCATCCACCGAAGCCACTTCCCACGCTTCGTCCAGAAGTACGGAAGCAACAAGAGTAGCGGGAACAGCAGGAGCGCGGACATCGTCGTGACGTAGTAGCCGGCACTGTCGAGGTTTAAGACAGTTCTCCATGGAAGCGTCAGGTAGTGCTCCCAACCGACGCGGAATCCCCAGTACCGGTCGAGTTCTTCCCGGCCGCCCGTGACCGCGCAGAAAGGGCTGTTGGGATCCATTCTCAGCTCCGGAGGCATCACCCGCACGGGCGAGTCGTAGTTAGAGGCGCTTCCCGTACCGTAGAGGTCCAGGGTAAGACTGATCTTGTTCGGCGCTCCGAACTCGAAGGCGCGGGGAATGATATATCCCCGCTCGAAGTTGTTATGCAGGACCCATGGCGCGAGCACCGCAAGGAAGCTTGCAATGAAGACTCCACCCAAGAGGGCTGCTTTCTTCCAGTGTCGCCGCCCGAGAAAAAGTCCGACGCCGGAAAAAGCTACGCCCAGGAGGATGAAGAACAGAAGAATACCCTTCGTCGCCAGCTCGGTCCCATCCCCAAAGAGACGCTGGCCCACGGACATGAGGCTGAGTCCCCCTTCTGTAGCAAGCACCACCACGGCAAACGACGCTGCACCGACTGCTGCAGTCCAATGGAGTGCCACGCCGCCCATGATGATGAGCAGCGCCACCACCACCATGATGGCGGTGACCTTCATGCCGAACGCGAACCCGACGAAGACGCCGGCAAGAGCAATCCAAAGAAGCTGCTCTTTGAACGGACGTGCGGATGTCTCTTCCTCCGAAGCGCGCGGCTGAAGGATACCGAGGAAGACGCAGAGCGTGGAAAGCGCACCCATCGTGAAGACGGCGTTATCGATCTTCATGTCGGCGTACGAAAAATGTCCGACGAGCGGAAGTGAATAGTAGAGGAGGGCAGAAAGCAGCCCTCCTCGGGGGCCGAAATAACTGCGGCCGAACGCCCAGACGGCGGCTACCGCGAGTACTCCTTCGAGCCAGTTGATGATCATCGCGGCGGTGGCGCCCACGGGGGATCCGAATCCGAAGAGCGAGAAACCGACCGCCGTGAGGTACTCCCACTGGAACGCGGCCATGGAGTAGATGAAGTGCCCGTAGCTTACGAGAAGGTTCGGACGGTTCAGGTAGCTTCCAAGGTCGTCCCAGCCGATGGGGAACGGCCGGATGACGGTGAGAAAGTTAAGCGCGAGGTACGAAAGCAAAAGCCAGCCGATGAGGATCGTGGGGCTCCAGGGGGGAAGATCGACCGGGATCTTCGCGCGCAGCATCTTCCACCAGTGAAGAACAGATTTGTAGGAGAGCGCGGGAACGGCAAGAAGCAGGATCCAGATCGCCGCAGAGACGAAGATGTGGAAGACCGCGAGGAGCCACAAGAGCACGATCCAGAGGCCGGCGCCGAGACTTGCGGAAAGGACTGCTTCCGTAAAAGGATGCATAGAGAGCCGAAACCGCCGCAGGGCCATGTGCCCCAGTGTGATCAATTCAAAGAGAATGAAGAGCGCCCATACAAACTGCGTGAAAACGCGCGTGACGAAGAACTTCTGCATGCAGAAGGTTGTCATGTTAAAAACCTTCGCTCCGTTTTGAAACGCACCGACCTGCCGCAGGCACCCCTGGTCCTCGAGGCGGTTGAAATTCTTCGTGAGCTCCTCAAGCCCCTCCCCTTTTACGTTGAGGTATACCTCGGGAAGCGGCTCTACGACCCGCCGCAGCGGCGCATCACCGATGCTGCCGTAACTGAAGACTGTGAAGAGCGTCCAGACGGAGACGAAAAAGAAACCGATGACCCACAGAGGCGAGAGTGTCGTCCGGAAACGGATCATTCCGGTTTTGATCGCAGAGCGACCGACGATCGCGGCGCCGATAAGAAGCCAGAGGATGACATACGGAATAAAGGGCCCGGTCCTTCCGAGTGTGCGAAGGATCATGGGGATCAGCGTGTACACACCGCGGCAGAAAAGTCCGCCCGGATCGCACACGCCCTGAAGCGATTCGAGAACATCATTCGGGAGATACACCGCTCCGTGCACGGGAACGCCGAGATACACCAGTGTCGAAAAGATCCCCCATAGGAGAAGACCTAAAAACAGCGCGATAGAGAGGATGAAGACGGTCTTCTGGCGCATAGCGGGAAGAAGTGTAACCGGAAAATTCGGAATGCGGAATTCGGAATGCAGAATTACAGCATATTTTTGAGTCCGCGCCTCCATGAAGCTTTCCCGTTTTGATGGAAATTATTCCGAATTCCGCATTCCGAATTCCGAATTCAATGCATAATCCTCAGTGTGACTTTGGACATCTCTTCCGTGCGTCGGCAATTCCCCGTTCTCCGCCGCAGCATCAACGGACGCCCGCTGGTGTACCTGGATTCCGCGGCCACCGCCCAGATGCCCGAGGCCGTCTGCCTGGCCATGGCGCGATGGAACAAGGAACAGAAATCCAATGTGCATCGCGGCATGCACGTACTCGCCGAGGAAAGCACGGTGGCGTACGAAGACGCGCGGACGGCCGTGCAGAAATTTCTGAACGCCGCGCATCCGGATGAAATCATCTTCACCAAAGGCTGCACCGAGTCGATCAATCTGGTGGCACGGAGCTGGGGCGAGACACATCTGCAGGAAGGCGACGCCGTCGTGCTCTCGATGCTCGAGCACCACAGTAACGTGGTACCGTGGTTGCAACTGAAAGACCGAAAAGGATCGGACGTGCTCTGGATGGACATTGATGAGGATGGGATGCCGAAACTGGATGACTTGAAAAAGCATCTCAAGACCGGGCGCGTGAAGCTCGTGGCAATCACCGCGCTCAGTAACGTTCTGGGTATTGCGCCGGATCTGAAAACAATCATTGCGATGGCACACGACGCGGGTGCATGGGTGTTGATCGACGCTGCACAAGCCATCGCCCACATGCCCATCGACGTGCAGGATCTGGATTGTGATTTTTTGGCCTTCTCCGGCCATAAGCTCTACGGCCCCACTGGCATCGGTGTCCTCTACGGAAAGAGAAAACTCCTCGAGAAGATGCCTCCCTTCCTCGGCGGCGGCATGATGATCCGCTCCGTCACACAGGAAGGTTTCACTCCGGCGGATCTCCCGGGAAAATTCGAAGCAGGAACGCCGCCGATTGCAGAGGCAGTCGGACTCGCGGCGGCGATCGAGTGGATGCAACAGTATTCATGGGAGGACATTCAAGCTCACGAGCAAGAACTTTTACGATTTGCGATTGATAATTTACGATTGATTCCGCAGCTCCACGTCCTTGGCACAGATGGCAAATCGCAAATCATAAATCATAAATCGCCAATCGTTTATGGTTGCCTTTCCTTCACCCTCGACTCCGTCCACCCCCACGATCTGACCGAGATCCTCGGCCGCCAAGGCATCGCCCTTCGCGCAGGCCATCATTGCTGCATGCCGCTGCATACGAAACTGGGAATACCCGCATCGACGCGTCTTTCTGTGGGAATCTACAATATGAAAGAAGAGATTGATGTCTGTGCGCAGGCGATTGTGGATGCGCAGAAAAAATTACATACGTGAATCGTAAAGACGTCCGGCCGGACGTCTCTACAAACGTCACACAATCCGCACCCATCCCCGAACCCCGCCATGGATCTCTACGCCGAAAACATCCTCGATCACTACCGGCACCCAAGAAATAAGGGCCAAGGGCCACTGGCCAAGGGCCAAGCTGTTATTACTCATATGGAGGAAAACTTGAGTTGCGGCGACACCGTCACCATTCACCTCTCGATCAAGGATGATTGCATCACTGAAATTTCCTGGGACGGCACAGGATGCGCAATCTCGCAGGCGGCGATGTCACTCCTGAGTGAAGAACTGCAGGGAAAAACTCTGAGTGAAGTTGAATCTCTTACACCGCAGAACGTCTATGACATTCTCGGTGTGCCGATCGGGCCCAGGCGCGTGAAGTGTGCGCTGCTGGGACTGCACGTACTGAAGAACACTCTGCGAATGAAAGAAAGGAAAGAGCTGCAGGGATGGAATGAAACAGTCGGCAACGATTAAATGGAGCCGTCGACGGGGATTGAACCCGTGACCCCGTCCTTACCATGGACGTGCTCTACCACTGAGCTACGACGGCTTGATTGCGAAAAGAAGCCTACAAGCTCTCTCCTTATCCCTACAAGCATTCTCAAGGGAACCCGAAGAAACTCCTTGACCAAGCCTTGCAGGCCAACATACAGTCTCCCCGCGATTTCCCCGTTCCCCTTTGGGAACCGGGTTTACCCACAAGTCGCTATGAATCCTGCTGCCACCGATACACCGGAAGTCCTCGATGAAGCTGATGTCCGCATCTACGAAGTAGCGGTTCTTCTGCCGTATCCGATGGCACAGAAAGAGGAGCACCAGACCATCAAGGAGATTGAGGCGATCTTTAAGGAGGCCGGAGCGCGCGAGGTGAGTAAGGACGTGTGGGGTCAGCGCGGTCTGGCATATGAGATCAAGGGATCCAGCGAGGGAAACTTCATCGTGTACCACCAGGAAATGGATCCGGGGAAAATCCGCGAGATCGATACCGCCCTGCGGATCGTCCCGGGCGTTCTCCGCCATATCATCGTGAAGCCGCCAAAGGGCTACAAGATCACGAAGTACTCCGAGACCTACAAAGTGTGGTTGAAGGAACGCGAGAGCGCATCGGAGAAGAGCAAGCGCGAGCGCGAAGAGGACATCCAGAAGCGCATCGCCGACAAGGCCAAGCGCCAGGTGAAGCGCGAGAAGACGGCAAAGGCTGAGGCTCCTGTGGAAGCCGTGGACAAAGAAGAACTCGGCAAGAAACTCGATAAGCTTATTTCTGACGATTCCATCGAAATCTAATGGCACACCAGCAGCAGCAAAAACCGCGCCGGCCGGACCTCCGTGGCAGAAAGTGCGACTTCTGCGAGAAGCAGACGCAGCACATGGACTGGAAGGACTATCCCCTCTTGAAAACGCACGTCGACTACTTCGGCAACGTTCGCAGGCGTTTCCTCTCCGGAACCTGCCTCCAGCACCAGAAAATGCTGCGCCTGGCGATTGAGAGAGCGAGGTTTATGGGAATGCTCGCTTACAGGAAATGAGAAATTAGCAATGAGGAATTAGCAATTACTGCCAGAGTTATTACTATGGGAGTGTTCCTTGGGTTCATTGCTAATTTCTAATTCCTCATTGCTAATTTTATGTCCGGTCATTCCAAATGGGCCAACATCCGCATTCGTAAGGGCGCCCAGGACGCCAAGCGCGGCAAAATCTACACACGCCATGCCAGGCTTGTGGAAATGGCTGCGCGGACGGGAGGAGGAGATCCTTTCAGTAATAACGCACTCAAGAATGCGATCGAAAATGCGAAGATCGACAGCGTGCCCAATGCCAACATCGAGCGTGCGATTAAGAAAGGCACCGGGGCTTTGCAAGGTGATGCCATGGCCGAAGTGCTCTACGCCGCGATGGGACCGGGTGGCGTGGCATGTTTGATCGAATGCCTGACCGATAACAAGAACCGCACCATCAACAATGTCCGCACGGTGATGGAAAAGCACGGCGGCCGGTGGACGGAATTGGGATCGGTGCAGTGGATGTTCGCAAGGAAGGGCGTAGTCGTGGCGAAAAAGAGCTCATGGTCGGATGAAATGGAACTGCAGTTGATCGATGCCGGCGCGGAAGACCTTGATGCATCCGAAGAGACGATTGATGTGATCACCGATGCCGCGCACTGGACTCCTGTCAGAGATATTCTCAAGAATGTAGGAAATGAAATCATCGCCGCAGGTCTGAAATATGTGCCGAATCAGAAGACGGCGATCAACGATTTGGCGACGGCCAAGCAACTGCAGGAATTCATTGAATTAATTGAGCAGGATGATGATGTCTCTGAAGTGCATACGAATGAGGAGATCGCAGAAAATATTATTGGCGATTTATAAATTTTCGATTTGCGATTTTTGCATACAGCAGCAAATCGTAAATCCGAAAATTGTAAATTGTAAAGCGTCTCTAAGGCACCACATTTACCTCCACTGCATCCTCCCCCACATTCCCTGAGAAATCTGTTGCCTTGACGCTGAGCGTATAGCTTCCCGGACGCAGATCGCCAGGATAATCGAGTTCGTACGGTTCCTGGGCATCGTTGCTGAGTAGTCTTTCATTGAGATAGAACTGGACGACTTTAATGCCCCCATCATCCTCTGCTGTTGCGCGTAACGTGATATCGGCGCCGGACGGGATGGTGGCTCCGTCGACCGGAGATGTCAGGCGGACCGAGGGGCCGGAGGTATCCTCTTCGAAGCGGAACTGGACTGACGCTTTTGCCACGTTGTAGTACTCATCGGTGAGGCGAACTTCCAGTGTGTGCGTACCGGATTCCTGGACCGAGCGCGGTACCCGTAGTTGCGGATCCCAGGGTTCTGCCGTGACGGTTTCCACGGACTTGCTGTCGATGAGGTACTCCACCTGACGGATTGTGGAGCCAACGGAAAAATCGATGGCTGGCTTGAGTGAAGGATACGTCGCCGAGCCGTTGTCCTGCGGATACAAGATTTCCACCTCCGGCTTTTCGAGACGCCCGGGCGTAAGCGAAGGATCACATTCTTCGGTCGGAGCGACAGGCAAAGGAAGTAATGAACCTGAATGGCTTTCGGATGCCTTGTAGAGCTCTACCTGCTTCATACCCCACGCGTCGAGGGATCTCTGCCACTCGGGGAAGCGATCGGCGAGGACGCTCTTCAAGACAAGAAAACTCCCCTCTTCCCGCGCTTCTTCAGGACAAGAATCTGATGCCAAGAGTCCCGTCACTTTATCCACCATCACGCGCACGCAAGCGGGATCCGCTTCTTTTGGGGCGTTTTCCGCAAGGAAAATGTCTGCGCGGCGGAAATCGACGGGCGTGCATTCTGTGGCAAGCTCGCCGGAGAGCAGCGACACCTGCGGCATCACAATGCCTTCGGGAACAGAGAACGCAGCAACAGGAGTTTCAATCTCCTTGTGGGCGCGCGTGAGGATATCTTTCCAGATCGGAGCGGCGATGGAGAGAGACTCCGCCTTGGTGGAAAGCGGCGAACTGTCGGCGTTCCCTACCCACACTCCTGCGACAAGGGAAGGCGTGTACCCGATTGTCCAGAGGTTGTCGGGTTTTCGGTCGGTGCAGTTACCGTTGTCATCACGCTTCAGACATTTGTTGCTGGTCCCGGTTTTTGCGGCAGTGGGATAGCCCGGAATATTGAGCACGCTCTGCCAGTACTCGTTGGGGCGCGCCGCGGTGTCGCTTAAGACGGAAGTGATTTGATAGGCGACGCGCGGATCGAGCACGGTCTGCTGCTCTTCCTGCTTCCACTCATACACGATATTGCCGTTGCGGTCGGTGATTTTCCGGATGGCATGAAGCGGCTGCAGCTTTCCGGCGTTCGCAAAGACGCTGTAACCCTGGACCATCTCGAGAAGCGGCGTCTCTGCCGCGCCAAGCGCCAGCGGCCAGCCGTACTCGAAGGGCTTTCCTGCATCGGCGGACAGTTCTTGGCGGCGGTGCTTGGGTGAGGGCATGCCGAGATCCTCCACAAGAGCGAGGATCGCGTCCTCCCCTCCTCCCAGAAAGAAGGCCTTCGCGGCTGGAACGTTTCGGGAGGCGGCGAGCGCGCGGCGGATGGTAACAAGCCCCCAGAATTGCCCGTCGAAGTTCTGTGGTTCATCATCGCCGAGCTTCGTGGGCACATCCGCGAGGATGGTGGCGGGGCTGTAGCCGTTGAGGAACGCCGCGGCATAGATGAAGGGTTTGAAGCTGGAGCCCGGTTGCCTCGGCGCGTGCACCATGTCGATCTGGCCGCCTTCCACGTCGGGGCTGTATTCGGTGTTGCCTACGTAACCGAGAATGTCGCCCGTGTGGGGATCGGCCACGAGCGCTGCGATGTTCTTCCCTTCAAAACGTTTCTCGACGTCGTCGCGGTGGAAGGCAACAACTTTTTCCGCGGCTTCCTGGATTTCCCAGTCGAGCGTGGTCTCCACATTCAGCCCTCCGCGCTCGAGGAATCCCTCCTCTGTAGAACCAAGAATCTCCGCGACCTGGTCACGGACCCAGAGCACGAAGTGCGGCGCGCGGATATCTTCACGCGTCGGCTCGAAGGCGATCGTTTCGAGGTCGGTGATGGCCGTAAGCCGCTCCTGCTCGGAGACGAATCCGAGATCCTGCATCTTCCGGAGCACCTGGTCGCTGCGGCCGCCGATATACAGGACAGTGGTGCCCGTCCCGACATTGGCGCCGAGGAGCCCAATCGTGATTTCATCATCGGGGATCTCCGACGCCTTGGAATAACGGCCGGTAAGGACACCATGGAGCGCGAGCGGCGAAATCGTCGTGCGCACGTGCGTGCCGTACGGGCTGAAGTACGTGGGGCGCTGCGGCAATCCCGCGATCACCGCGGATTCCGCAAGCGATAGTTGCGAAGCGGACGTCCCGAAGAACCGCTGGGCGGCCTGCTCCACCCCAAAAACGCTTGAGCCGAACGGAATCCAGTTAAGGTACAGCTCCAGAAGCTCGTCTTTGGAGTAGAGCCTCTCGAGCTGGCAGCCGAGAAGAAATTCTTTGAGCTTGCGCGAGAGAAGCGAGTCGCCCTTCAGGTTGAGAGCATTACGCGCAAGTTGACGCGTGATGGTGGAGGCTCCGCCACTGCGCCCGAAGCCGATCACCGCGCGCGCTACGGCCTGGATATCGATGCATCCGCGGTCGTAGTAGCGCTCGTCCTCAATAGCCACGAATGCATGCTGCAGATGCTGCGGCATCTGTTCGCTCTGCACATATGTGCGGTCCTGCTCGGCAAAGAGCCGGTAGAGCTCCGTGCCGTCACGGTCGGTGATCACGGTGCTTTCGGCGGGCGTGGAAAGGAGCAGCTTCGGATCCGAAACGTCCGGTAGCGTCATATAAAGGAACCCGAGATACAGAATAACCAGTCCGGTGCCGATGCCGCCCACCCGGAGAATGATCTTTTTATAGGAACGCCGCGCATCGCTTTTCCGGAAGAAACTGATGGCAAAAAGGACTATCTGGCGGCCCACAACCCGTAGCCTCGCAAACACGCCTCCGCGGTTGCGGGTGCCCTGAAAGCGGCCGGCTCGGGGGGAACCTTTCCAGGGGGAAGATCCCACCCTCCGTGTCTCAAAACCGGAAGGGGCCATGCGACTCAAAGTTTAGGGTTTAGAGCCCTCCGCCGCAACGTGCCAAGGCCCTTATTTTCTGCTATACTGATGAGATGCTGGAACCGATGATGCTGGCGGCAGCCTATACCCCTAACCCTTTTGGGGCTCAGGGCGTCGTGGACGGCCTTGCCGCGTGGAACTTCGACGGCAACCCCCACGACTTCACGACGATGTTCGCCAATATCGTCGGGATTCTGATGTCTTCGATCGTCAGTATCTGCATCGCGGTTTTTCTCACCGGTGCATTCCTCTACATTATCGGTTCGTTCGGCAAGGAAGACCTCAAAAGTAACGGCAAAAACATGATGATCGGCTCACTGATCGCCCTTCTGATCGTACAGCTGGCCAGAGCGATTGTCGCAGTGACGCTGCTCTTTATGTACTGGGGCACGCTGTAGCAAAATCCTTCGAATTCCGGGAAAGATCCAAGGATAAATATTATCTGATTTTTGTTGCACTCCCATGGAAGGCCCGCGGTACACTGATGACTCATGGATCCCCAAACCCAGCCCCCCGCAGACATCATGGAGCGCCTGGAGACGGCGGAGCAGCTGAAATTGGGGGGAAAGCACTGCGAAGCACTTACGATCCTCGAAGATTTGCTCGTGGAAGACCCCGAAAATGTCGCCGCACTTGAGGAAGTGGCCGATAACGAGCTCAGCCTGGAGCGGATGGACCGCGCGGAGGCGGCGGCGAAGGAAGCGATCACGCTGGATACCGAAAGCTACACGGCGCACTACATTCTGGGGTTCCTGGAATCCCAGCACGAGAAGTGGACATCGGCATTGGTGCACCTGAAGAAATCCAACATTCTCAAACCAAACAATCCGGAGATATTGCGCTGCCTGGGATGGGTGCTTTTTCACGCCGGAGAGCGCGCACAGGGCATCGTCACGCTCGAACGCGCACTGAACCTGGAGTCCGATAATCCCCTTACCCTCTGCGACCTGGGGGTGACGTACCTGGAACTCAAGAATTTCGGAAAAGCGCGAAGCCTCTTCCAGCGCTCGCTGGATCTGGATCCTGGTAACGACCGCGCGCGGGAGTGCGTGCAGGCGATTAACCGGCTGGAGAGGACGGTGGAGGAGATGCGGAAATAAATCGGCCGCCCTCTGGGGTAGGGGCATGGCATGCCATGCCCCTACTCGCGAAGGCACGATGATCTATACTATGAACCATGCTGCACCTTGAACCGGGCTGGAAGCTGCTTCTGCAGCGTGGCATCCGCCGCGGCGTACGAACTCTCCGGCGCGAACACGACTGGCTTGGGACTCTCGGGGCCCTTACGGGAATTTTTATCCTGCTGCAGCTTTTGGGATTGGGTCTTGCGACAGCAACGGCCGGCGAAACGCTTCTCAAAGAACGCACGGAATTGCAGCTAGAGCTCCGGGCAGGCACAAATGACCGCGATATCAGCGATCTGATGACAGCCCTGCAGGACCTTCCTTATGTCGCCAAAGCGGCCTTCATGACACGCGAACAGGCCTACGATCGCGCGCGCAGGGCGGATCCGGAGCTCATCGGATTTTTGGAGGAATACGGGCTCAGTAATCCCTTCAATGACGCGGTGACGGTGACGCTGACCTCGCTCGAGCACTACCGCGAACTGCTTGGCACTCTGGAGGACCCGCAGTGGCAGAGCATTGTGGATCCGTCGTTCCTTTCGGATGCGACTGCGGAGCAGGAGTACGTGGAGGGACTGATGGAACTCACCAAAGGCATCCGCTCGCTCGTTCTCTTTGTGCTTGGCATCGGGACCGTGACGCTCCTCTTCGTGGTCGTGAACCTCACACGCACGCGTGCGCTCTCGCGCTCGGAGGAAGTGCTCGTGGAGCGGATCGCCGGCGCACAGACCGCCACGATCCTCCTGCCCTTTGCGGCGGAAGCGAGCATTCTGCTTCTGATTGCCACCATTGTGAGCTTTGTCGTGACGGTGCTTCTCGCCACTGCCGCGCCTCTTCTGGTGCCGGCGCTTGGAAGCGGTGGCGTGCTCGGAGAACTATGGGGCATGGTCCGGATCATCCTGTATTCCATGATCCCCTGGGCGTTCCTTGTGGAACTGTTGCTCATTCCCGTGATCGCTTCCACTGGTGCGTGGATCGGGATTGCACCGCAGATCCGGAGTCCGCGGATAGCGATGTCATAAATAAGGAAGGAAAGGGAGAAAGGTGAGAAAGGCGCATTTGCCTTTTCTGCCCTTCCTCCCCTTCCTGCCTTTCCCATCTTCCTCAGGATACAATACGAACATGTCCCGACTTCTCTCGTGCGACGCCATCGTCCTTGCCACCTATAACGTGGGGGAAGCCGATCGTTTTTGCATTCTGTTCACCAAAGAACTTGGTCGCATTGCCGCGCGGGCCAGTGCGGCACGCAAACCCGGAAGCCGGCTCGGCAGTGTCCTCCTCCCCTTTCAACGGGTAGAGGTGGAACTGCGGGAATGGAACAGTGGCTACATCATCACGGGAGCGCGCAGGCATCCGGCATGCGCACGGACCGGGGAATTAGCTCAGTTTCTGGCGGCATCGGAAATCATCGAGCTTCTTTTGATGCTCCTGGAGGAAGGAGAACCTTCCCCGGAGCTCTTCGAATGTCTTGCGGAAGGACTGCGCAGCACTGCACCCTCTCCCCTGCCCCATACCGTCCGGATTCTTCATCTGCTCGGTCATATGCCAAGTACCGATATGCCGCATTTTTCGACATTCAGCGTGGAAGAAAGGCACTGCATCGGAGAGTGGATCGCAGGAGGGTACGAAGTATCGATGTTATCGACGGGAGCGGAACGGACACTTTCGTCGTTGTGCGAAAATATTTTGAATGATCATGCGGGGAAGAAGCAGCGAGTGCCGGGGATTAAGCAGGCAATGACATTTGCGGTGTAACTAATTTCTCCGCCGTACCGGTCTTGCCGAACTTCTTACTCTGCTTGATGGTGATTCTTCCGACATCACTGATGCAGTTGATTCACTCGAAGCCGATCCTCCCAGCAGCGACGATCCTGCCGCTACCCCAATCTGCATGAACAAGGGGCGCGCTTCATAGACGGAATACACCGGCTCGATGATATCCTCTGCAGTTTCGGGCAAACTCGTGACGCGGAACCATGCTGCGCGCATGCCCGGCACACGGTCTCCCACTTTGCGCGTGGTACCCGCGGGAATTTCCGTCGTGTACTCGCTGCGGTCCGGCGGAGGCTCGGTGCGACCCCAGGTGTAGGGACCGTAGATCTCGCTCCGGCGGTTGTCCTTCGTGCCGTAGTAGATGAAATACGCCTTGTCGTTCTGCACATAGGTTTGAAGCAGAAGCGCACCCGGCGTGTCGTTGGTGAATTGCATATCGGTATTCGGCGGATAGATCGTTGCATCCGTTCCCTGCGGCGCGTAGTAGCGGACGGCAAAGCTGTGATTGCGGCGATCCTCGATGGGAAGCCCGTATTCCCATACTCCGCGATATGCCGTCGTACTCACCTGGCACAGTCCTCCACCGTAATCCGGAAGTGTGCGTTCCCCGAGGATCACGAGCTCCTTCTTGTATCCCGTCGCGGCGTTCACCGGACCGAGGACCTCGTTGAAGGAAAAGACCGTGTCTTTGGGAATCAGATGCCCGTTGAATTTCTCCAGCCCCACGGCGATATTATGGCGCCGGGCCAGCGGAGAGCCGCTGAAATCCGATTCGCCGACAGAAACGACTTCCGTGATACCCGCTTGCCGCAGTTCCTGATCGAGCACGATGATCGCGGGTTGCTCCGTGATGATGGGTAGCGTGACATCGGCGATCTCTCGCGAGAGCGCTTCCGCAATGAGCGCGGCTGCGGCTGCGCTATTGAGCTTCCGGCCCGGAAGCCCCGCACCTTCGAAGGCAATGCTTCCGTCAAGCGTGCGGCTGATGCGTACCGTACCTGGTTCCCGGTCCAATGCCGGAGCAATTTTCTGCTGCAGCGTGGCGGCAATCGCGGCCGTGTCCCACTGCTGCACGGTGGTGCGTGTGATGCCAGGCGGCAGAGCGGGAGTCGTATCCCCGTCGATACGCATCCCCTGCGGAGCGCGGAAGGCCTCTCCCTTGTATCGGAATTCTTCCTGCGAAGACCGCCACGACGGATACTGCGCGGGTTTCACGGTGAAGATGTGATGCTTATGGCGCAGCGTGATTTCCACAGGTGCCGCGATGGCTGTGACAGGGAAACCCACCGCCAAAACGAACCCGCAACCCAGCAAACCAGCAAACAAATTATGGTTTCTCATAATGCGGGGACGGATGTTCATCTAAAGCCTTATTCACGAGTCGGTCTGCATGGTGATTGTCTTCGCGCGGCACGTGCTTGAAGGAGACGAAGGCAAACTCCTCACTGAGCTCGCGGATTTCCCGGAAGAGCGGCTGCAAGGTGGCCATCCGCACCTGATACTCCCCCGAAAGCTGCTTCACGATGAGTTCGGAATCCAGGTGGCAGAGAAGCTTGTTGGGATGGTAGAGCCGCGCAATTTTGAGCCCTTCGATAAGCGCTCGGTATTCCGCTACGTTGTTCGTTTCAATCCCGATGCGCTCGTAATGTTCGCGCACGACGGTTCCTGTAACGGGATCCAGAAGCACGCAAGCAATCGCTGCCTGACCGGGATTCCCACGCGATCCGCCGTCCGAGAAGAGATGGAGCGTTCCTCCGACGGCGCCCGGCAACTCCTGCTGGATGAAGGATGCGGATCCATGAAGTGCCTTTTCCAATGTTTCGACCACAAACTGCTCCCGTTCCTGCGCACGCGGAAAGAGCTGCTTTAATTGGCGTTCCAGAGGTGCGGGGAGGCGGATCACAGAAGCGCAAAAAGAATAAAGCAAAAAGGAAAGAAACCTGCTCACATCATAGCGAATTTTTGCTTTATGCTTTTTACTTTTTGCGCTCGGTCGCGCAGCCACAACTTTGCTCTAAGCACGCACAGGAATCCTCTGGAAGATCGAGTTTGAAGCGACCGTCACGGAAATCGATCGTTGCGCCGCCAATACGGCCGAGTGTGAGCGGCGACGCAAACACGCGCACGTCAGGTTCTTCGGTATTGAGGAAGATGCGGTCCCCTTCTTCGGGTGCGTCGCAAAACTCCATGCAGAATCCCCCTTCTCCGTCGACGATCACCGAGAGCCCCGCTGTTTCGCTCGGTAATTTTCCTTCCTGCTCGCCGATGGCGCGGATGGCGCGGGCAGCGGGAGCCGTAATGATGATGGAGGCCGGCCGCGCAGACGTCGCCCCACGCGCTTCTTCGATATCTTCCAGAAGCAACCGGATCTCCTCTTCCCCATAGCCATGCGCTTTGCATCCTTCTTCCAATGATTCGAGTCCGCCGACAGAACATCCACTGCAATGCAGACCCCACGCCGCCATCACATCAGCCGCTTGCGGCACAAGCGTAACAATATCGATGACGCGCATATCGGGCCGAAGTGATGCAGTGGATTCTTTCACGACTCTAGTATGCATCCGATGCCCGCTCTGCCGGAGTAAAAACCGCAGATTGTCGGTAACAACCCTACCCCCTACGCCCTACGCCCTATACACTATTCCTCATGACCCGCGCCGTACGTTTATTCACCTGCACGCTGCTTCCGATCTTCACCCTGGTCCTCGGGTGGCAGCTCGGGATGGCCATGCAGGAACGGGAGCTTCAGGACATCCAGGAAAACCTGGAACTGCTTTATAGCGGCCAGACGGCAAGCGGAACGGTGATCCAGGATCCCGAAAAAGAGGTGAATCCCGCGCTCATGTGGGGCGTGTGGAGACTGCTGCAGAAGCATTACATCGCGCCGGAGAAGATGAAGACCCAGGAGATGCTCTACGGAGCCGTGGGAGGAATGGTGGGAGCCCTCGAAGACCCGTATACCGTTTTCATGACGCCTACGGAAAACCAGCAGTTCCATCAGTCTCTCCAGGGAACGCTGGAGGGCATCGGCGCGGAATTGACGCTCAGAGACGGCCTCGTGGTGGTCGTCGCGCCGATCAAGGGCTCGCCCGCGGCGGAAGCGGGCCTCGCTCCCGAAGACGTGATCCTCAAAGTGGATGGAGAGGATGTGACAGGCAAAAGCCTGGTGCAGGTCGTGGACAAGATCCGCGGGCCAAAGGGCACCACCGTGGAACTGACGATCGAACGCAGCGGCGAAAATGAATTCATCACGCTCCAGATCGTCCGCAACGAAATCCACGTGCCAAGCGTGGAGTTCGAGCTTAAGGAAACCGCAACGGGCGGAACCATCGGCTACATCGCCCTGAACCAGTTCGGCGATGATTCCGTAGAGGAAGCA
This sequence comes from Candidatus Peribacteria bacterium RIFCSPHIGHO2_01_FULL_55_13, assembly GCA_001788925.1. Taxonomy (GTDB): domain Bacteria; phylum Patescibacteriota; class Gracilibacteria; order Peribacterales; family Peribacteraceae; genus 2-12-FULL-55-11. The sequence goes on along the minus strand of MFXS01000004.1, from coordinate 24,427 downwards.
CAGGAAGCGCTTGAGGAACTGATGAAGAACAATCTGACCGGCCTTGTCTTCGATGTCCGCTTCAACGGCGGAGGCTACCTGGAAGGCGCCGTGGACTTAGTCTCCTTCTTCCTCTCCGAAGGAAAAGTCGTGAGCGTGCAGCGCCGCACGGGAGAGCCGATTCATCACTACGTGACTGGCCGCCCGATTGCCGGAGACATCCCCATGGTCGTGCTGATCAACGAAGGCTCCGCTTCGGCTTCAGAAATCCTCGCGGGCGCACTCCAGGACCACAAGCGCGCGACGATCATCGGCAAGAAGAGCTTCGGCAAGGGCACGGTGCAGGAAGTGTTTGATCTTCCGGGCGGAAGCTCTATCCGTGTCACGACGGCCAAATGGCTCACGCCGGGAGGGAGAGACTTAAGCTCTGAAGGAGTAATCCCCGATATCGCCGTAGAGCGCACGCGGGAGGACATCGAGAATAAAAACGACCCGCAGATGCAGGCAGCACTTGAATGGCTGGTGGATGGGGAGGATGTGACGAAGGAGGAAAAGGAATAACAGGATTAAAAAGATTTAGAGGATTCAAAGGACCTTCCTCTGAATCGTTTGAATCTTCTGAATCCTTTGAATCCTTAGTAGCTGAACAACTCCTCCGGCTTAAAGAACCTCTTCACCTCCGCCTCCGCCGCTTCCGGCGAATCGGACGCATGGGCAACGTTCACCATCTGGTCCACGCCCAGCTCGGAGCGAATAGTCCCGGGGGCTGCTTTGCGGCTGTCGGTCGCGCCGAGCATGTCACGGACTTTGGCGACGGCGTCATCTCCTTCAAGAACCAGAGCAATCACTGGCAGCGATCCCATGAACTTTTCCACCTCCGGATAGAAGGGCTTGGCTACGATGTGAGCGTAGTGATCCTTGAGCACCGCCGGAGTGAGGCGGATCATTTTGAAGCCGCGGATATCAAGTCCGGCGCGCTCGAAGCGGTCGATCACTTTGCCGCAGATGCGTTTGTCGACGGCGTCGGGTTTCAGAAGGATGAGGGTGCGTTGCATGGGGTACGGAAAAAATGTGGAAGCAATGTGGCAGAGAGCGCATGTCCTTGCAACTGAATCGGGGCTTACTGGGCGGGGTACCGCTGCGACGGCGCTTCGGCCTGCATGAGCTTTCTGGCCCAGTTGCCCACTTCGTCCATGCAGACGGAGCGCTGGCGGCCCGGCGGCTTCAGTTGGCATTCCAGGCGCGCCTGCTGCAGATCGTTGAGATATGGACGGCGCTCTGTATTCACGTTCTGAACGGGTTTGAGCTGCCGGTAGGTCGTACGGTCCTGTACGCCACGACGCTGCTCCTGCCGACGCTCCTCCTGAAGGCGCGCACGCAAATGCCCCTGCCCCAGATCCATCTGATCGTAGAGATCGTAGGCTTTCTTTGGAGTGCGGGTAAGCCGCAGGCTCGCCCACCATTTCTGCTTTTCACGGGATTCGCAGCGAATATTGTCTTTGCTGTCGAACTTCTTGCATGTGCGTTTGATCCTTTGCATCACGTCCTCCGGCGGGTGGATATCGCGCTCGGCGAATACCGGCTGCGCGGAGAGGAGAAACGCGGATCCGAGAAGGGCAGCAACAAGGCGACGCAGAAGCATGACGGGGAGAAGTGTACCGGATATCGGGGTATCCGGATATCGGAATATCCGGAAAATCCCAAAACGATGCCTGCTCCGCTATCCCACTATACGGATACCCCGATATCCGAAAAGCTGCGAACTGCTGGATGCAGCCCCATCCACCCTCTACCATGCCAATTCATGATCGAACTTTTACTGATCGTCGCCGTTTTTGTCGCCATCTCGGGGTTTTTCGCGATGATCGATGCTGCCGTGCTCAATGTGACCCCGGCGGAGGTGGAAGTGATGATCAATAAAAAGAAGTTGGGCGCGAAGGAATTGAAATTTCTCCTGCGGCATACCACACGCGCCATCATTGTGATCGTCATCTGTACCAATGTAACAAACATCCTCGGGCCGATCCTCGCCGGGCAGAAGGCCGTCGCGCTCTTCGGCAGCAACGCCATCGGGTACATGACCGCATTCCTCACCTTTGCCACGATCATCTTCTCGGAAATCATCCCGAAATCCTTTGGTGCGCACAATGCACCGCGTATCAGCCGCCGGATCGCGCCGCTTCTGCTGCTCCTGATCACCCTGCTCTATCCGCTGGTCTTTGTTCTGGAACGCATCGTGCGTCTGTTCAAATCCGGAAAGCGCAAGGTAGGCACAGAAGAACAGATCCGCGCACTCGCCAATATCGGCGGAGGCGCCGGCCACATCGATGCCGACGAACAGCAGTTCATCCATCGGGCATTCGTCCTCAATGACCGCAAGGTCAGAGACATTATGATCAAGGGCGAGCAGATGGTGTGCATCAAGACGGATGCGACAATCGAGCAGGCAGCAAAGACCGTTTTTCATCATCACTTTTCCCGCTATCCGGTCATCGGATCTTCGTTCCATGACACGCGCGGATACATCCTGAGCCGCGACATCCTCTCGGCCGTAGCCGACGGAAAAGGCAGCGCCCCCATCACCCCCCTCATACGCGACATTCTGACCGTTGATGCGGATCTTCCGTGTGACAGTCTGCTCAATATTCTACGGAATAATGCCGCACAGTTGGCCATGGTACGGGAACAGAAACAGATCGTGGGGCTTGTGACGCTGGAAGATGTGCTTGAGCAGCTTGTAGGAGAAATCAAGGATGAAACCGACATAACATAACCACCTTATGCCGTGAGGAGACCGGTCAGTTTCGCCTCGTTATCCTCGCTGCCGATTACCACCAGCCGCATCTCTTCTGGCTTCAGAAGCTTCGCGGCAAGTAAGTTCACCTGCTCCTCAGAGACTTTGTCGATCTCCTTGAAGTATTCCTCGATGGTGCGGACTTTGGGGTACAGCAGCTGCTGTTTTCCGTAGAAGTGCGCCAGCTCCTCGCTGTCTTCCAGGCTCAGCGTGATCTTTCCTTTCAGGAATTCTTTGGCGCGGAAAAGCTCTTCGCCGGTAATCCCCTTCTCCCGGCACTCGGAGTACTCATTCAAGATCAAGGTGATGGCCTCGTGGAGGCGGGACTGATCGACGCCGGCTCTGGTGGAGAGGCATCCGGCATCCAGATAACTGTCTGTCTCCGTGGAGATGTAGTAGCAGAGTCCTTTGGCTTCGCGGATATTCAGGAACATGCGGGAGCTCATGTTGCCGCCGAGGATGATGGAGAGAAGCTTGTGTGTGAAGTGGTCCTTGTCGAGCGCGGAAGGGCCGGGAACGCCGAGGACGAGATGCGACTGCTCGGTTTTCTTGGTCCGCAGCCATACCTTGCGCGTGCCGTAGCTCTGCATAGGTGCGAATTCCTTCGCCTTGGCTCCTCCGATCGTTCCGAAATACTTGTTGGAGAGTTCCATCGCCTGCTTCTCGCCGATCTTTCCTCCGAACGTGACCACCAGGTTGTCTGATGTATAAAGCTCATCTTTGTGCTTCTGGAAATCCTTTTGCGAAACACTGCGGATGACCTCTTCCGTACCGATCGTGTCCCAGCCGAGCGCACAATCGCCGTAGAGGAGGAGCTCGAAATCCCATCCCGCACGGTACATCGGCGTGTCTTCGTACATGCGGGCCTCTTCCATGATCACTCCCCTTTCCTTTTCGATTTCCTCCTGCGGAAACGTCGCGTTCACAAGCATGTCGCTGATGACATCGCACGCGAGATCGGCGTGATCCGCAGCGACTTTGACGTAATACCCCGCGTACTCCTTGCCGGTAAACGCGTTGAAGTCCCCGCCGATGCCGTCGATGGCAACGCTCACTTCCTTGGTGTTGCGGTACTTCTTTCCCCCTTTAAAGAACATGTGCTCAAGGAAATGTCCGATGCCCGTATCCTTCTTGGTCTCGTACCGTGATCCTGCTCCGGCGAAGACGAGAACGGTGACAGAAGCGGTTCCTTCGGTAGCAGCAGTAAGAACAGGGAGTCCGGATTTCAGGCGGTCGAGTGTAAACATGAGAGAAATGGAGAATGGAGAATGGAGAATTGAGAATGACGAAAATCACGTTGTTTTTGCATTTTATACTTTCCATTTTCCACTCTTCGGCTAAGCTACGCCAGCAATGTTAGCCAAATTACGCTGGAGAAAGCGGGTACGCAGGCACGGCTTCCTTCGCCGGAGCAAGACAGCAAACGGACGCAAAGTCCTGAACCGCCGTCGTGCCCAGGGCAGAAAGAGGGTGGTGGTGAATATGAAGAAGTGGAAATAATGAATTTTCCATTTGCCATTTATCACTTGTCATTGAATGGCAAATCGCAAATGGACAATGGCAAATGTTCTTATGAAAGATGGTACTATATTTTCCAATGTCCCCCTTCCTCCAACGTTTCACCGGCCTCCTCTTCTACCTCCTCGCCGGCAGCTACTTCCTCGGATACCTGCTTTTAAGAAATAGCATCGGCAGCGTATGGCCCGGCTGGTGGATGCAGGTAGCCGATCTTCCCCTGGCGCTTGCGGGAATACTCTACGGCGGGACAAGTTTTTACCGGACGGTGCATCACGGAGAAAAGGCATCGTGGGTGAAGTTGATTGTAATCGCGATTCCGCTTCTGGTGATATTCGCAGCGTTGGCGGCGCTGAATTTTTGGACGATGCTTCCGGTACCTCAGGCGTCCCAACCACTATAATCCACCTCCGTCTCCGGACACCCATTCGATACATTTGCCGATCGTGCCGCGAGGAAGAGATAATCACTCAATCGATTCAGATACATCTGAACTTCTTTGTTGATCCCCTCCTTCTCCGCGAGGAAGACCACGCAACGTTCCGCCCGGCGGCAGATACTGCGGGCCTGATGAAGCAGGGCACCCGTCCTTGACCCACTTGGAAGCAGAAATTTCTTCTGAGGAGGAAGTGTGGTTTCCAAAGCAACGACCCAGCGTTCGACAGCCGCCGTATGCTCAGGCAAAACACGCGGGACCTGGATCGATGCATCCGGCGTCGCCAAGTCGCTCCCCACGATGAACAGTGCATTCTGCGCGGCTGTAATCTGCCCACGGATGATGATGGGGAGATCGAGTTCTGCAAGGACAACGCCAAGGACGGCATTGAGTTCATCCACCGTTCCATACGCCTCAATGCGCGGAGCAGCCTTCGAAACGCGTCCGGACCCATAGAGTCCGGTCATTCCCGTATCGCCAGTTTTGGTCACAATGGACATGGGCTTAGCAGTATAACCGATTTACGATTTACAATTTGTGGATTTACGATTTTCAGCTGCAAACAGCAAATCAGAAATCGTCAATCGTAAATGGTCAGGCCACCCCTTTCATCAAGACTTCATGAGCCTCCTTCACCTCCTCTTCCGTCAACGTCCTCTCCGGGCTCCGATAGGTGCAACGAACGGTGACATTGTACTGCTCTTTCGATAGCGGCTTCCCCGAGTAGATATCCGCCACTTCGACGGATTCCAGAAGTGGTGAGGATATACGGATCTTCTCAAGGATTCCTTTGAGCACCTTGCTACGATCAAGTGTCATCGTGACGTCGTAGGTGATGGCGGGGAACTGGGGCAGCGCCTTCGCATGACGTTCTTTGGGCGCAATCTTCAAAAGAACATCCAAATCCATCGTGACGCCGGCAGCGCGGTGCGGAAGATCGAACCGTTCACGGACCGCCGGATGGATTTCAAAAAGCTTTCCGAACGTTTTTCCCTCAACGCTGATATCGCCCACGCGCCCGGGATGGGCTGTGGAGGGCGTGGGTTCACCCGGCGTAACTTCGGCCTGGTATCCCGCATGCAAAAGCGCGGTAAGAACATCGCGTTTGAGCCGGAGGAACGGCTCCGTGGCAGGCGTGGTCTCGTTGCGGCTGGCGATTAGCGCTCCGAATGCGAGGACCTCCCCTCCCCCGGAAAGAAAAATCTTGCCGATGTGGAACGTCTTGAGCGCGTCGCCGACCAGAAGCATGTTCCGCGACGCGTGATCCAGAATCTGCGGCATCACACAGGGTTGCATGATGCTCACTTCTTCCCCAATGGGGTTTTCCACCTGCACACACTTGGCAGGATCCAGATTGCATTTCTTCAGAAGCTCCGGGCCCACGAGGGAAAGCGGCACCAGCTCCATGTACCCAAGCGCGCCAAGGGCATCGCGAAGGTGGTGGATGCGCTTGTCGCGCGCGGGCGGCGCAATGGAAGCTTCGGGCAGCGTGACCGGGATTTTGTCGAACCCGTAGACGCGGCCCACTTCCTCCACCAGATCATGCGGCCCATTCAGATCCTTCAGGCGCCAGAGCGGAGGAGTGACCGCCAATGACTTTTCCTTTTTGCTTGCTTGCCCTGAGCCAAGTCGAAGGGTTCCTTTTTGCGCTCGTACAACGCACCCCAAATCTTCAAAAATTTTCACGATCGTCTTCTCTGGAATGGCCGTGCCCAGCTTTCCTTCCGCATATGAAGCGGAGAATGTGATCGGCTTCCCTTCTCCGTTGTCCCCGTATGACTCGATCTTGGAGCCGGCACGCGCGCCCGGGGCAAGCTCGAGAAATAATTGAAGAGCGCGGAAAAACCCCTGTTCGGTCGTGATATGCGGCACAGTCTTTTCGTAGACAGTGGCGGCATCCGTGCGATGACCCGTGGCGATGACGGTGAATCGGATGGAAACGGGATCGAGCGAAGCGCTGTGAAGGTAAATGCGGCGGGTGGAATTCTTCGTGGAACTCCGGAGCCCTCCCATGATCCCAAGCATGTCGAAGATTCCTTCGTCGTCGCTCAAAATGAGAGCCCCCGCTGGCAACTTCCATTCTTTGCCATCGAGCGTCGTGATCTTTTCCCCTTCTTTGGCTTTCCGCATGTGCACATCGCCACGGATGTCGTCGAGATCGAAGCTATGGAGCGGCACGCCGACTTCTGTGGCCACGTAGTTGGTGATGTCGACAGGAAGATTCAGCGGCCTCCAGCCTACGGCCCTCAGGCGCTTCTTCATCCACGCCGGCGTCTCCCCAAGCCCATCAATCTCAATGACACACGCGCAGTACCGCGGCATCAGCTTCTTTTCTTCGACAATGAGTTTGAATGGCAATGCCTGCTTGCCCGCTTTCGAAGCCTTGAATTCGGGCTTTTTCTTCCACTTCGCAATCCCTATCGCCACACACTCACGTGCGAATCCAATGTGCGAGAAAAGATCCGCCCGGTGCGTGATCGCATGGTTATCGATGTGAAAGACCACATCATCCATGCCCAATGCTTCTTTGAGTGACATCCCCACTTTCCACTTTCCACTTTCCACTTTCAGTTCGATGACGGGCCGTTCCCCATCTTCCTTCTTCGCCGGAAACATATCCTTTAGTTCCAGCTCCTCCGCCGCGCAGATCATTCCTTCGCTCTTCTCCCCACGAATCTTGGCTTCTTTGAGTGTCATCTTTTCATCGCCGTGCTTCACCGTTGCTCCCACATGCGCAAACGCAACAAGCATCCCCTCGCGCAGGTTCGTGCCGCCGCAGACAATGTTCTTCACGCCGCGATCGGTCTCCACATTGCAAAGATTCAGTTTGTCGGCGCCCGGGTGCTTGCGGAGGTTGCTCACTTTGCCCACACAGCAATCCTTCAGATACTTCCCCTGAATTTCGACATCGTCGACTTCACCCACGTGCGCTGTCAGGCGCCGTGCAATCTCTTCGGGATCGGTGGTCGTGAAGGTCACGAACTCCGAAAGCCATTCCAGGGAGAGCTTCATACCCGCACAGGATAGCAGTTTTTCCTCCGCTTCCACCTAGCTCCTCACTCCTTTCTTTCCTGCCAATTGCAGATACAAGGCATACGCGCTACGCTCATCTCCACTATGGCACTCATCAAGAAGAAAACCACCGGCTCTGGAAGCGCTTGCTCTGTTCTTATTGGCCTTGTGGCGTTCCTGCTTCTCATCACCTCCCTTGCGGCGATGATGGGAGTGGTGAACACGCATCTCACGGGTAGCGGCATCGCCTTCGGCGGCAGCGGCGCATCGCTCGCGCTCATCGCCTTTGGGCTCAACATCTCGCTCTGTGCGAAGATGGTCTGCTGGGCCAGCGGGCACGCGAAATAGAGGATAAGGAATCCCCCGAGAGCGCCCATCCCGGGCGCGGTTCTTGTATGTGAACATGGCGGAGAGGGGGGGATTCGAACCCCCGAGACCCTTTCAGGTCTACACGCTTTCCAAGCGTGCGCACTAGGCCACTATGCGACCTCTCCGTAGAGAGGACTTTAGACAAAAATTCCGAATTCCGCATTCCGAATTCTTGAATTTCACCCTCTTTCCCACGGCTCTTTGTAGGGCAAGGCCAATTTTTGATAGATATCCTTTTCCTCTTTCGAAGCAATCACCTTCCCTTTTGCATCAAATAATCCGTACTCGCTGAGTTTCCATCCTTTTTTGATCGCCACGATACGCATCGCAATGTTGTGCTCTTTTGATCCTGTGAAGTAGAGCAAAGCAGAACCCCACTGGCTCTTGGCGACGAATCGAGTGTCGACGCGAATACTACTTTTAAGATCATAGGATAATTTCTTATCGCCGTGCGCCACTACATTGCGAACAAACGGAAGCTTCGCGATGGCATCAGATACCGCTGCCGGTGATTTGGTGACGACGAGCGTATCGATGTCTCCGACCGTGGCTTGTTTACGGCGATACGACCCTGCGGCTTCCGCCCGCTCTACTCCTTCCACCGCACGGATTTTTTTAAGAAGCGCTTCCACATCGTCCTGAATCTCTTCGCGAGGAAACCGCGTCGACCGTTCTTTGGAGCGACCGGCGCTTTCAAGGATCTTCTTTTCAATGAGTGCGGAAAACCGCGGAAGGGAACGCAGCTTCCCCTCTTTTGCGGCTTTCATAAGCCCCGAAACCGTGGTGACGCCGAGTTCTTTTTGGATGAGCATCGCACGCTTGGGCCCAAGGTTTTCCACGCCCAAAAGCTCCGCGCTCACTCCCCCGCTCGCATTGCGCAGTTTCTCCAAAGCTTCCATCTTTCCTGTTTCCAGATACTCCACGATCTTCTTTGCCGTCGCGTCACCGATGCCGGGAAGCTGCTTCAATTCTTTCACGCCACCATATGCACCAATATCCTGTGGCAATTCTTCGATGATCTTTGCCGCATTCACATACGCGCGGATTTTAAAGGAAACATTCTCATCTTTCATGCCTGCACCCGCCTGGAGGAGCGCGGCGATCTGGCGAAACAAGCCTGCGACTTCAGTGTTCTGACTCATGGAGTACAGGATACTCCGATGGAGAGAGAATACTGATGGAAGATCGTGCGTTACGCCTGAGACTGACGCGTGTGATCAAAATCAGGATCTTCTTCTTGGGCATTTTGCAAAAGAGTAGGTTTCATACTGTCTTCTGCCATAGCCCTTTCATGATCGAGAGTAAGGGCGAGAGCGTGTGTAAAATACACGCTATCAGCTGGCATATTAGGATCTATCAAAACACCCTTCTCCTGGAGAAGATCACGAGGTGAGGGCGCTACGTCGGTATGATCAACCCCCAGCACGTCTGGAAACTTTTCCTCGAATTTCGTCATGGCTGGGAGGGGGAAGAAATGGAGACCGGAACGAGTTAAATCGTATACTTTTTTTGTATAATGTCAAATATCGATATAATGACTTTGATTTGTGTTTTAGATTGAAATGCGCACACTGCTCGGACTCAAGAATGAGACGAGGCCCGGTCCGCTTTGCAGCAGACCGGGCCGAATAATTAGGAGGGCATAGTTGCCCAGATTTAGGAGGCCTTCGCCCCCTTTCTTCTCCTCCGCTGTTTGGCGGAGGGGCTCGTTTTCTTAGCACCCTTTCGGGTACCGTAAATCATCGCTAGCCGTTCCCCTGAGACGTTCTTGGACATTGATGTCCCTCCTAAAAACTTGTTACTCTGCCGAATCTCCAGCGAATGCCAGAGTCTCTTTCCAAGAGAGACAGAGCAGTATACGTACTTCGGTGGTGTGAAGGATCTTGTCCTAGTTCTACGTAAACGAACCTTCTTTGGGTGGGAAGGGATGCTTCGCTCTCCGGTATACCTCTTACGCAATCCCTTCCGTCTGCTTCATGCAGCGAATAAAGGAGACCGGAAGGAGGAGATGGGGAACGTTCACGTTGAAAAGATAGTAGTCCAGTTTTCTTGACTGTCAAGAGTATGTACCGGCGCAGCGGTACCACTCTGTAGAGGTGTTTTAAGGCCAAACAATGCCATTCTTGGTGTGTGTCGTCCGAAAAAGAAACAGATACTACGTCCCCTCTTTCCAGCTCTTCAGATACGCCTCTTGCTCCGCCGTAAGCTTATCGATTTTTACACCCATGATCGCGAGCTGCGCCGCGGAAATCTGCTGATCGATTTCTTCGGGCAGCGTGATGACTTCGGGTTTCAGATTTCCGCGGTTCTTTACCAGATACTCACAGGCCAGCGCCTGACCCAGGAAACTCATACTCATCACTTCGCTCGGGTGACCTTCAGCCGAGGCCAGGTTCACGAGTCTCCCCTCTCCGGCTACATAAATGATGCGGCCATCTTTGAGCATGTACTCATCGAGATAGTGACGTACTCGGCGCTTGCGACGTGCCATTTTTTCCAGAGCCTTGAGATCAAGTTCACAATCGAAGTGGCCGGAGTTCGCGAGCACGGAAGCGTCTTTCATTTTCTCGATGTGTTCGTAACGGATGACATTGAGGTTTCCTGTTACGGTGATGAAGAGGTCGCCAACGGGCGCGGCTTCGGCCATCGGAAGGACACGGTGGCCGTCCATCGCAGCCTGAAGCGCCGCAAAGGGATCCACTTCCGTGACGATCACGTTGGCTCCGAGCCCCTTGGCGCGCATCGCGACTCCTTTGCCGCAGCTTCCGTAGCCGACAACCACGACAGTCTTTCCGGCGATAAGAAGATTGGTAGAGCGGAGGATGCCATCGAATGTGGACTGGCCCGTGCCGTAGTAGTTATCAAAGAGGTGTTTGGTCTTGTTATCGTTCACCGCCACCATCGGGATCTTGAGGGCGCCGTCTCGGACCATGGAGTGCAGGCGAATAATGCCTGTGGTCGTCTCCTCGCAGCCGCCCAGAAGTTTCTGGAGCAGGTGCGGGTGCTTCGTATGGATTTCCGTGACGAGGTCGCAGCCGTCGTCGATCGTGATATCGGGCTCGGTTGCGATAACAGCCGTGAGGAACTTGTAGTAGTCCTCCTTGCTCTCTCCTTTATACGCCCAAACAAGAACATCCTTTTCTTCGGCAAGCGCAGCAGCTACGTCATCCTGGGTACTCAAAGGATTACATCCGGTGATCGCGACCTTGGCACCGCCGTCTCTGAGCGTACGGACAAGAATTCCCGTTTCCTTGGTCACATGCAATGCCATGCCGATCGTGAGGCCCTTGAAGGGCTGCTCTTTGGCAAAACGTTCGCGCAAAAGCATGAGGGCGCCCATGCGCTTCTCGGCGATTTCGAGGTTCAGTTTTCCTTGCGCGGCAAGAGAAGGGTCTTTGACGTAAGACATGGGGGGATTGTTACAGGAGAGGAAGAGTTTTGCCATAGGTTTGCTGCACTCTTTGTCCGACGACATCTATATCAAGGCCTTCCAACAGAGTTCCCTCAATCTCCACAACAAATGATCCCATCGCAGCGCCGAGTCTGCAGCAATCCGCAAGATCCCATTTCTTTTCTAAACCGAATAATAGTCCTGCACGGAATGCATCCCCTGCTCCGGTCGGGTTGATCACCTGATCAGCTCTGCAGGCGGGAATTTTTGCTTTTTTATTTTTGCTTTTTGCATTCTCGTAGAGCTCGACTCCCTTATCCCCCTGCGTCACAATCAGAAATTCCGCTGTCTGCAGAATGTCCTCTGCCTGCATTCCTGTCCGCTCGGAAAGCACACTCCATTCGTATTCATTGCAGATGACTCCCCTGCTTGCTCCGATCGCCGATCGTAATTCATCCGCACTCAGCGCGATGATCTGCTGCGCGGGATCAAAGAGAAGAGCCAATCCCGCTTTACCGCACCATCGCGCAGCTTCCATCATGAGAACAGGATTGCGCGCACCGACAATCGCCCATGCAATATCATCGCGTTCCTCATTGAGATTTGGCCTGCCCACCGAAGCTTCCTCAGAAGCGTAGGCGGGCCACGTACCCAGTGAATCCGCGCCGGGATGAAAGAATGCAATCTGCCGCTCGCCGTTATCTGTCCCGATAATCGCCGTCGCCGTGATGCTGTCTTTTCTCCGTTCGACGTGTGACGTATCAATACCCCGCTCTTCCATGAGCGCGCAGTATTCCCCTCCGTCCGTACCAACTGTCCCCACGAGTAACGGATTGCCGCCAAGAAGCCTCAGGTTCCATGCAATGTTGGAGCCCGTGCCGCCGCGGTGGCGCTTAAGATGCGGCGCGAAGAAGCTCACGGAAAGCCGGTCGATGGATCCCCCTTTGATCGCATCGGCAAACGAACCTTCATACGAAAGGAGGAGGTCGTAGGCGATGGAGCCGGTGATCAGGATGCGCTTGGGCACGATGTAAGGGCTAGAGTACTAGAATACTAGGACGACATGAAAAAGCGTGCGACCTTTTCCTGGTACTCTAGTATTCTAATACTCTAGTATTCTCACGTATGAAGATAGCAATCGTCGGTACCGGATATGTCGGCCTGGTTTCCGCAGCCTGCTTTGCGGAGCTCGGCCATGAAGTCATCGGCGTGGATATCGACGAAGCCAAAGTGAAGCTTCTGAAGTCCGGAAAATCCCCCATCTACGAGCCGGAGCTCGAAGAATTGATCGTCCGGAACCTCGCAAGCGGCAGACTTTCATTTACGACCGAGCTTTCGGAAGCGATGCCGGGTGCACAGGTGATCTTCTCCGCGGTCGCCACTCCTCCGAATGCCGACTTTTCGGCTGACCTCCGCGCCGTATTCACTGTGGCGCAGTCGGTGGCCGAGCACGCGGAGAATGATCTCGTCTTTGTGAATAAGTCCACCGTGCCGGTGGGAACCGGAAAGAAATGCGAGGACCTGATCGCGGAAGTGCTCCGCAAGCGCGAAGTGCCCCACAAGATTCCCGTCATCAGCAATCCGGAATTCCTCCGCGAGGGAAATGCCGTCCATGACACCATGCAGCCGGATCGTATCGTCGTCGGAATCAATGGTGATGAGAAATCGAAGCATGTGATGGAGGACATCTATCAGCCGCTCACGCGAGTCGGAAAACCGCTCCTCTTCATGACGCGCGAATCGGCGGAGATTGTGAAGTACGCAAGCAACGCGTTCCTGGCGAACAAGATCTCGTTCATTAATATGATCAGTGAACTCTGCGAAACAACAGGAGGATCTGTCCGAGAGGTTGCTGCAGGTATGGGGCTCGATGACCGCATCGGTCCGCGCTTCCTGCATGCCGGCATCGGCTACGGCGGCAGCTGTTTCCCGAAGGATGTGAAGGCCCTGATCGCGCTCAGCAAAGAGACCGGTGTCCCCCTCCCTCTTGTAAAAGCGACGCATGATATGAACAACCGCCAGCGTCAGCGCTTCTTCAAAAAGATTCTCGGCACGCTTCCGCCCAATGCCACGGTCGCCATCTGGGGGCTTTCGTTCAAACCGAAAACGGATGATCTTCGCGAAGCGCCGAGCCTGGATCTGATTCCGTTACTCACGCGCGCCGGCCACAAGGTTTCCGTCCACGATCCTGTGGCGATGGAGAAAGCGAAAGCCATCCTCAAAAAGAAAGTGACGTATGCCGTTTCCCCGATAGATGCCGCAAAAGAAGCGGATGCCGTCGTCCTTCTCACAGAATGGGATGCCTTCCGTGGCGTGGATCTGCGGAAATTAAAAGAAATCATGCGGGGAAAGGAACTGTTTGACGGTCGGAATGTGTATGACCCTGCGGAAGTGCGGGATGCGGGGCTGACCTACTGGGGAGTAGGAGTGCGATAAAGTGACCAATGACCAAATTACAATGACCAGGCAGGAGAAATACTCAATGAACAAAACCAGGGGATCAGGGTGTACTGGTTATTGTTTGGTCATTGTAATTTGGTCATTGGTCATTAATGATAAGATGTTTTCGCATGCGCATACTCGTTACAGGATCGGCCGGCTTCATCGGCTTCTCCGTCGCACAGGCGCTTCTGAAGCGCGGAGACGAGGTAATCGGAATCGATAACTTCAACGAGTACTACGACCCCACGCTCAAAGTCGCCCGCAATGCGATTTTGGAGAAAGAGAAAGGCTTCACCCTCGTCCGCGGCGACATCACGGATCCAAAAACTCTTGATAATGCATTCGATGCTCTCACAAGCAGCAGCGACAAATCGCAAATCATCAATCGCAAATCGCAAATCGTCACCCGCGTCTGCCACCTCGCTGCCCAAGCCGGCGTCCGCCACTCCCTCGATAACCCGGATATCTTTTTACAGGACAACGTCGTCGGGTTTAACAGAATCATCGAGGCGACGAGAACGCATAAGATCGGCGGCTTGATTTACGCTTCCACAAGCGCCGTCTACGGCGACAACAAGGAACAGCCGTTTTCGGAAAGTCACCCGGTGGATCATCCGATCTCGATCTACGGATTCACGAAGAAGGCCAACGAGCTGCAGGCCTACGTCTACCATTCCGTGTACGGCGTTCGCAGCACGGGACTCCGCTTCTTCACGGTCTACGGGCCGTGGGGCCGCCCCGACATGGCGCTCTTCCTGTTCACGGATGCAGTGATGAAAGGAAAGACCCTGCCGATCTTCGGCCATGGAAAAATGCAGCGCGACTTCACCTACATCGACGACATCGTCTCCGGTGTGATTGCCGCCATTGATCGCAATGATCCGTATGAGATCTATAACCTTGGCGGAGGAAAAACGGAAGAGTTGATGGACTATGTGAGCGCCGTCGAGAAAGCATGCGGAAAAGAAGGCAAAAAAGAATTTCTCCCAATGCAGATCGGCGACGTTGTTTCGACATCAGCGGACATTTCCAAAGCGCAGAAGATGCTTGGCTACAAGCCAAAAACAAGGATTGAAGAAGGAGTGAAAAAGTTTGTCGATTGGTATCGGGAGTACTACGGAATCTGATTCCGTATCCACACCTCATCACCGTATCCGGGGTACATTCTGAATCCACTCTCGTCCATCAGACGATGGTCTGCTTCCACGCATACACCCGGCGGAGAACAGATGACAGCAACGGCTGAATCGACCTCTTCTCTGTTGTATTTTCGGACCGGCCCCGGCATCAGATATTGCCACTCATGCCCGAAGGAACCGTTAATAAGAACAGGGCCCGCGATTCCGGCATCGTCCAAAGCTGCGCGCACGGCACGGGCAGTAGAAAGCGGTGCAAACGGTATATAGAGGAACAGCAGGACTCCGATCACCATTTGTAATGCAAGGTGGAACGCGGGAGAGGCAATCTTTTGGGAAGGCAGGGCAGCGCCTGCAATAAACAACGGCGCGAAGAGGATCGCGTAGTATTCGCGGTAGGAAACACCGCAGTAGATCGTCACGAGCAAAAAGGTGCCAAACAATGCCCAATGCCGATGTCTGATCATCCCAAGAAGTCCCAGAATGCTCAGAACACCGCTGCCGCCAATAAGCCATAATTTAAAAGTGTGCAGAAGAATTTCCGATACGTCTGCCCCCCTCCCCATGCCACCAACAAGTCCAAGCGACGCAACCGCCAAGGGATTGGTAAGGGTGTAGAGTGCGAGAAGAATGATCGGCACGACGAATACTGTGAGTCGTTTGCTAAAAGACAGATTGGATTTCTGAAGCGCAAGCCACACAAGCGGTGCAAAGAGGGTGCCTTGATACGCCACAAAAAGCATTTCCAGCCAAAGCGCAGCGATGAGGATGCTCCACTTCCGGAGAAGCTCGGGACGCGCCAGCATCCAGCAAAGGAAGAGTGCCTCCACCGCTGTGATCGTGGCCATCATGAGGGTGCCGGCCTGCAAAAGAAGTGCCCCTGTGAATAACCACAAGCCACACAGCGTTAGCCGTTCCTCGCGCGTACGATTACGGGCCATATCGGCAACGAGCCATACGCACTGGATAAGACAGGAAGCGAAGAAGATACGCCAGAAAAGCTCCTGATGTTGCCAGCCGTCCGTGAGTCCCATAATCCACCGCATCAGCG
>MFXS01000004.1:1720-8281 GCA_001788925.1 Candidatus Peribacteria bacterium RIFCSPHIGHO2_01_FULL_55_13 | reverse complement strand
TCAGAAGATACTTCGCTTCATCGGTATGCACGCCCAGATGCTGATGGAGCATCGCCGTGAGCACCGCGAATCCCTGCAAGCCGACAATCGTGAGGATGCGCGCAAGCATCAGAGCGAACAGGGAGAAATTGCATGGGTATCCAGCGCGATGTAATAACAGGTCTTAGGATCCGGCCCACGGACGTGTCTGCGGTAATGGATGACGATCCAGTCACGCGTCACCTTTCGCACCGGCATATCGGAAATCAGCCACCCCTCTCGCTCCGCGACCGCTTCCATACTGGTCTTCACCTGATTGCGCACAGTGGGATCGGTATACAGCAGCCGCAGGTTCCATGCGTGCACAGCAAAAATGAAGGCAATCAAGATGCAGATTCCCCAGAATGAATTCCAGAACTGTTTCTGCAAGAACATGTGTGCATTATGCATTTTTCCAGGCGAACATCCTACTCATCGTGTAATTCCATATGATACCGGCGCACGCTCCAATGATCACACTCACGATCTCGCCAAGACCATGGGAATACAAATAGGTACTGACGGCATAATTGGCCAAAGCCCCGAAGGCACACGCGAAGTTATAGGTGAGAAATCCCGGGATAATCGCGAATCCCTGCAACTTCGCATAGGCGAATGTCCACACATTATTCAACCAGAAATTGAAGATGATGGCCGTTTCGATCGCTCCGAGAAGCGCAAGAGAAAAACCCATCAATGAGAGTGGCAAACCATGCGCAAGGAATGCAGAGAAAAAAAGATACGCCGTGAGATGCACGCCGACACCGAGTCCTCCGACGATGCAGTACTTCACAAAGGTCAGCGGAATCCAGTTGCCGATGCTCACGTCGTAGAGATACTCCAGGAACTCCAGCTGCACACGTCTGGAAAGCTTACTCTCGCCATGGCGACGTGTAGCGAACGTGAATGGTAATTCCGTCACCGATGTGGACTTGGGGACGTGTACGAGGAGATCAAGCAGGATCTTGAATCCTTTCGGATTCAGCCGCGGCAGGACTTCTTCAAACACATTCCGATCAAGCGCGAAAAACCCGCTCATGGGATCTTTGGCTTTCACAGCACACAAGGAGAGCGCCATTTTGGTCGCGATGCGGCTCAGCATGTACCGCCGCTCGTCCCACTCCCCCACACTGCCTCCTTCTATGTAGCGCGACCCAATCGCGATGCCGCCGTGTTTGCGGACAGCGTCATGGAGTTTGGCGAGGAGACCCGTATCGTGCTGCCCGTCCGCGTCCATCACGGCGAGCACGTCGCCTTTTGCGGCAAGAAATCCTTCGATGACGGCTGACGACAATCCCCGCCTTCCGATGCGGCGAATGACGTGGACGTCTCCAAGCTTCTCCGCGAGTTCCTGCGCCACCTTCCATGTGTGATCCGGCGAGTCGTCATCCACGATGATGATCTCGTGGGGAACCTGCGAAAGCACCGACCGGATCTTCGGAAGAAGTTCAGGGAGGTTGAGGGCTTCGTTGTAGGTGGGGAGAATAAGAGAGAGCATCTGAGGGTGAGAATACTAGAGTACTAGACTACTAGGGTGTCGCCGGATAGTCGTCCAACCTTTTCCTAGTACTCTAGTATTCTAGTACTCTAGGCCTACTCTAGCCCTATGAGAATCCTCGTCACCGGTTCCTCGGGAACGATCGGCACCCGCCTCTGCGAAGCGCTTCTGGCTAAAGGCTATGACGTAATCGGCGTCGACTGGGTACCGAACAAATGGCAACCGGCTGTGCAAAAGATCACCACGATCCTCGACCTCAGAGACAGGGATGCGCTCCTGGCCCAAAGCGAGAAGCTGAAAGCCGATGCGATCATTCACCTTGGAGCAAATGCCCGTGTCTATGAGCTGGTGGAGGATCCTCCACGTGCGCTGGATAACTTCATCACGCTCTTCAATACGCTGGAACTCGCACGTAAAAACGGAACGAAGAAATTTTTCTTCGCAGGTTCCAGAGAAGGCTACGGCAACATCCAGGTGGATCACCTCACAGAAGACCTTGTACGCATCGAAAATTGCGAGAGTCCCTATACCGCAAGCAAAGTCGGCGGCGAAGCGCTCGTTCACGCCTACACGCGCTGCTACGGGATTAATCATGTGATCATCCGTTTTAGTAACGTCTACGGCGCCTACGACGATTCCGTCCGCGTGGTACCGCTGTTCATCCGTCAGGCACGGAAGAATGAGACGCTGAAGATCTTCGGCAAAGCCAAGTGCCTCGACTTCACCTACATCGACGATGCCGCCGACGGCGTGATCAAGGCTCTCGAGAAATTCGACGCCGTAAAAAACGACACCTACAACCTGGCCTTCGGCGAAGGGAATACCATTCTGAAGCTGGCGGAGATGATCATCGAGCTGACGGGTTCGCAATCGAAGATCGAACTGGGAGAGTCACGAACGGGAGAGGTGATCCGGTATGTTGCCGATATTTCGAAGGCCAAGAAGGCGTTTGGATACGACCCGAAAGTGCCGTTTGCGGAGGGGGTGCAGAAGTCGGTGGAGTGGTATAAAACACACACATAAGTCCATTTGCATGCTTCCAGAAAATTGGACCAATACAACATATTGACCGAAGACCCCAAGAAGGAACACTCTCGTTGTATGGAAAATCCAGTACAGAGAGAAGCTGTCGATTCGATTCTCCCGCTGAATGAGCTTCCTGCAGCTGTCATTACCTTGCCATTCCGACACCAAATTGGCGCTACGCTTCGAAGGCAGACACGATTATCTTCTATACATAACAAACGAAGGAGGCTGCCCACTTCTACTACTGGAACCCCGACCAAGCATCTGCGGCAGGGATTCTTCAAAAGGGGCTGAGTTCATCACCCCCGCCTCTTCCTCTCCTCCTCCCCGGCTTCACTCTGCTCCTTTTCCTCGTGGTACGTCGGTTCCACATTCACATCCCAGATATTTCTATTGTCCGTACGGCCCGCAGCAATGTTATCCACCGCGGTCATCGCCGTGAGCATGCTGTGGTCCTGGTTGTTGTAGCGATGCATACCGTTGCGACCAATGAGGTAGAGATTTTCGATGCCGCAGGTGAAATCCTGGATGACGCCGAGCTGATCGTAGCTGCCGAAGTAGGCCGGATAGGCCTTGGGCATACGAAGAACGCAGGCATCGAGAATGTCTTCCTTCCGGGCAAAGCCGATCTTCTCCATTTCTCCGATGCCGAGTGTGATGAGATCCTGATCCGGCATCACCCAGAGTTTGTCGCCTTCGTTTACAAAATATTCCAGACCGATCCAGGTGGAATTCTTGCGATCCGCCACCATATACGGGCTCCAGTTGTTGAAAATCTGGATGCGCCCCACGTTCACGCCGCCGTCCTGCACATAAATCCAGTTATCGGGGACGGACGTGGATGGCTTTCTCCCTTGTTCCTGAACATGCAATTTCTTCAGAAGCAATCCGACCGTCAAAAAATCACGGTAGACCAATCCCTCAGCAACCTCGCAGACGCGATCATCCGGCTTCGGATGCATCATGCCGACTAAATGACGGATGGGCATCGTCGAGAAAAAATAATCACAGGGGACTTCTTCGGTTTCACCCGTGTCGACGCTTTCAATCGTGACAGACGTCACTTTCCTCTTTCCACTTTCCTCTTTCCACTTCACTCCAACGACCCTCCTCTTCATCCTCACTTCCCCACCACACGCACGAATCTGCTCCGTGACCGTCTCCCACATTTGTCCCGGGCCGTACTTGGGATAGAAGAACCGCGTAATGAGGCTGGTCTCGCGTTCTTGCTGTGCTTTCTTAAAGTCGCTCGTGAGGAGATCTTTGATGGCATGCGTCACCGCACGTTTCAGGGAAAGCCCTTTGATGCGCTGTGCGCCCCAGTCCGCGCGTATCTGATTGCAGGGTACGCCCCAGACTTTTTCGGTGTAATCCTTAAAGAAGGTTTCATAGAGTCTGCGGCCGAAGCGATTGATGAAGAAAGCATCGAGATAGGTTTCCTGTTTCACCGGAACAATCTGCGCCTTGATGTAGCTGAACCCAATGAGAGCGGTGTTGAGGATACCGAGCCTTCGCGCCACGGTAAGCGTGATGCCGATGGGATACGGGAAAAAATTCTTGTGGTAGTAAATGCGACTGAGGCGAGGACGTTGGAGCATCACTTGATCCTCTTTCTCCGGATCCGGCGCTGCTTTCTTGCCACTGACGCCGCATTCGGGACAGAGAAAATCCACAATCGCTTCCGCCACGAAGTCCACATCGTGATTTTTCTCCATATCATCCGCCGCAGGCTTCCCCTGCTTCGGAAGAATATTGAACCACCATTTCATCACACGGTCGCTTTTAGAAAAAAATCGGTGACCGCCGATATCGATGCGGTTTCCTTTGTAGTTAAATGTTTGCGCAATGCCACCAATGGCATTCGTGGATTCCAGAACAATCGGATGAATATCTGTTCGCTTCAGAAGTTCATAGGCCGCAGTAAGGCCTGCGGGGCCGGCGCCGGCGATGATGGCAATTTTCTGCGACATATAAGAATTAGAAATTAGCAGTTAGGAATTAGCAATTGGCGGTGCACATCTTAATTGCTAATTGCTAATTCCTCATTGCTAATTAATGAAACACATACACCTTCCGCATCCCAAAATTCCAAGCAAGAACAATGACCTGCGAAATCATCTTCGCCGCCACTTCGTGAATTCCCATCAGATCGATCATCACGTACAGAAGTAGCCACGTCCAAAGCAGCCCACCGATCGCGATACCGACGACGATCATGATCTCCTTGGAACGGGAGTGTTTGCTGGCCTGAAACACCCACAGGACGCTCAGAAGATGGTTCCAGGCGAGTCCCATCATGTATCCCACAAACGCCGCGACGGCGTAGTGCAGATCAAGCGCCGTAACGAGCACCGTAAATACCGCCAGATCCACGACAGCCGAAGAGCCTCCCACGAAGAAATAGCGGAAGAATTGGATATGGGGAGAGCTGGTGCGGCCAAAGACAAAGTGTCGCATGGGTGGAGGGAACTATAGAGGAAAGCGGTAAGTAAGGTGAAAATCGACTGTAAAGATTGAAAATTGAAAATTGAAAATTGAAAATAAGGTATAAAGGAGAGGGTAATTTTCAATTTTCCATTTTCCATTTTCAATTCTCTGATGTCGATCAAAACAATGAAACCAGCCGTGTGTATTGTTGGTTTGGGTTATGTGGGCCTCCCCCTAGCTCACGGTTTTGCGAAAAAGGGATACCCGACCATCGGTTATGACATCGACATGAACCGGGTGGATGAACTGCAGGCGGGAAAGGATCGGACAAAGGAACTCAGCGCCAAGGACCTCAACGAAGTAACGATGAAACTCAGCGCAAACCCCACGGTGATCGCCGAAGCGGACATCGTCGTGATCGCACTTCCCACGCCCGTCGATGCAAAGAACAAACCAGACATCGCAATTCTGAAAGCGGGATCGAAGACCGTGGGAGAGAATATGAAGAAAGGCGCGATCATTGTGTTTGAATCGACCGTGTGGCCGGGAACGACAGAAGAAATCTGCGGCCCGATTTTGGAGAAGGCATCGGGAATGACCTGCGGGAAAGACTTCTTCCTTGGCTACAGTCCCGAACGCATCAACCCGGGTGATAAGAAGCACCGCCTTTCCTCAATCGTGAAAGTAGTCTCGGGACAAACGCCGGAAGTGCTCAAGACTCTCACAGAGCTCTACGGATCTGTTGTCGATGCGGGCATTCATCAGGCGCCAAGCATCAAAGTGGCCGAGATGGCCAAGGCAATTGAGAACGCCCAGCGCGATCTCAATATCGCTTATATCAACGAGATTGCGATGCTCTGTGGCAAGATCGGTATCGCAAGCAAGGATGTTCTGGATGCCGCATCCACGAAGTGGAACTTCCTCCGCTTCACACCGGGACTCGTCGGCGGCCACTGCATCGGCGTGGATCCGTACTACCTGGTGGAGAAAGCGAAGGAATACGGCATGGATACGCACATCATCACAGCGGGCCGCACCGTAAATGAGAAAATGGCAGGGGTAGTGGCCGATCAGATCCACGCAGCGATCGGCGGAAAAGGAAAAAAAATCCTCGTGCTGGGGCTGACCTTTAAAGAGGACGTTCCGGATACCCGTAACAGTAAATCCGGCGACGTGATCGCGGCATTGGAGAAGCACGGCCATACGGTTCTCGCGCATGATCCCTACATGCCAAGTGCCACTGTGGAAAAGAATGGATGGAAGACGGGAACCGTCGAAGAAGGATCGTACGATGCGATTGTTCTTCTTGTGCCGCATAAGGAATACCTGGCTCTTGGCGTAGAAGGGCTTCTGGGAGCCGTAAAAAGCGGCGCTGTGATTTATGATTTGAAATCGATGCTGGATGGAAAAGCGATCGCGAAAGCGGGGCGGAAGTATTTGGCGTTGTGAAAAACTTCTACCTGACCCCCTTCTCTAGACGAGAGAAGTGAAAACACCACCGTTAAGCGTCTGTTGCCTCCGCACCGGAAGACGACGGCACTTGTGCAATCTCTTGGCTCGCATCTGGCGAAACAGCAGCTGACCTCTGTTGT
>MFXS01000004.1:0-1709 GCA_001788925.1 Candidatus Peribacteria bacterium RIFCSPHIGHO2_01_FULL_55_13 | reverse complement strand
TTTAATAATCTCACAATATCCACCCATTGAAATTATATTCCTCACATCAGCACTGGGATGATCTTGAAAGTATGTTTCGTCCAAATACCAACGATCTTCCCCTTTTTTTACTGCGCCCAGTCTTACAAGTTCACCAATCTGTCTTGAAGTGCCGAAGCGTTGATCATTAATAGGTTTATTTACTAAAAAAATGCCCATCCTATCAGGCACAGATCCCACTGTGCGGAATTGAATATTCTTGAGGTCAAGAGACGTCATGGATAAAGACTACACCTAATAATATTTTCTTGTCACTCCACCGCCACCACCCCTCCGCTCTGCTCGTGGATTTCCTCTCGATGATAAATAGAAACCGTATCATTCGCGATAATCGACCCTGGACCAAACGCTGCGGATCCGCCCCCAGCAAAGAAGCCGATGTCGTTACTGACGAGCCGTAGATTTTTGGCAACCACATGCCCGCCATCTTCAGCAAAGATCCCGATACGGCATCCCCGTAATCGGGAATCTTCCATGAGAGGCGTCGCACGCGCGGCAACATGGATACACGCCTGTGATCCGCCATCCACAATGATATTGCGAAGGACAATCGGCGAGCCAAGCACATCAATGGCATGACCGGAAGAGGTCAGCACTGTCACGGATTCCATGCGCCCGGCCAGTGCAGATTCGATAATGATGCCGCCATGAGCACTGCCGGTGATCGTAGAATCACGAACATCCACAAACATCTGTGAAAGTGCGAGCGCGCTCTCGCCTTGCGCGCCGGTGATCGTCACATTCGTGATACTTCCGGGGCTTCCGGCAAAGGTGATCGATCCTTTCAACGATTTTCCGCCCGCGCTTGCTCCTTTGCCGCCTTCAACAGTGACGTAATGCAAGTCGCTCGGCTCGGAAGCGTCGATAATTGCAAACGTACCCCACTGTTCCTCTGTATCTGCGGGAAGAATCCGAATCGTAGCGTTTTCCTCGCCGAGCATCGAAACGGAACTGAAGGAAAGAACTGTCGCACCGCCCTCCATGCGAATCTGCGTTCCAGGGGCGACCGTGAGAGGCATTTCGGGGGGAATCGCGATGAGGCCTTCGAGCACGACAGATCCTTTAAGCAGCAGTCCGTTCTCACCCTGCGCCGCAAACTGTTTGTACCTGCTCAAGAATTCCGCACGCTTCATCTGCGGGGGAAGCGTTTCGCCGTAGACGCGGTCGTCGATGAGTGCCGTGCCGATGATTTGGCCCTCCGTGCCGGTAACGGCATTGCTGATTCCCACCGGAAGCGGAAGTGCATCCAGGCTGAGTGCGGGCGTGGTGATGCCACCGACAAGATAGAAGCGATGCCGGCGGTGCGGGAGGCGAAGCAATTCGCCCTGCGATGTGACGGCGGGATTTCCCGGCCAGAGTAATCGCTCCTGTCCTTCTGAAAACCGCATCGTGCTGCCCGTGAACAGAGCATTCATCGGGAGATCCCCTTCTCCGTACGCGCCGTCCCCCGTGTCGCGGACAAGTGTGATCTCGCCACGAGCCAGAATTTCGCTGTAGCGCAGCGGGAACGTGATGGAGGTGAGCATGCCCGCAACGGGTCCGCGTGCGTTCGCGTCGATGACGAGGAGGACTTCGCCGCCATCTTGCGGCACCCGCTGGTTCATGAGCACTTCGGCGGTGGAAAGCTGCGCCTGAAGGTCAGTGAGTGTCCCCTCGACGAGTTTCTGTTG
>MFXS01000003.1:12891-13740 GCA_001788925.1 Candidatus Peribacteria bacterium RIFCSPHIGHO2_01_FULL_55_13 | reverse complement strand
CGCCGCCGAGCTACTCTCGGACGGATGGTGAATCAGAGCGCCGTGATTCTTACGGCGGCAATTGGCGGTATCATTTTGACACTTTCGCTTCTGATTCTCTTCCACCAGAACGCCAATGCGACCAAGGGCTATACGCTGAGAACCCTGGAGCGCGAACGCTCGGAACTCCTTCTGGAAGAAGAGGTGTTGAAGATGCAGATTGCCGACGCTCAGGCCCTCAAGCGCCTGGAAGAAGACCCCGTGATTGCCCTCATGATTCCGGTGCGCGGGGCCAAATACGTGGAAGGGGAGGAGACGATGGCTCGGGAAGTGGCTGAAAAGATCAGATGATGCAGAAGTTTTATCTACAGGAATTTATAGTTCAATGGCTAAATGGCCATCAATCGCTTTGCGAACCATTTAGCCATTGAACCATGTAACACTATTATCGCAACTCTACGTCCCAAGACATAAAACGTAAATTTTGCTATACTAGTTAGAAACCCATGAAAAAAATCATTCCGTTCGGCGCGATGACTTCCACGCTGCTGCTCGTTGCAGCGGCGGTGTCGCTACAGGGTGGAGGCGCCGCGGTCACCGAGCAATCGCTCGCGGACTGTATCGGCAAACCCTATGGATATCCGGGCTGTCCGGTGAAAAAGGAGGCCGCGTCTTCCAGCTCTTCGGCGACCGCCCCGCTGAACTGTGGTGATGGCGTGCTCGATGATGACGAGGAGTGTGACCTCGGCCGTCATAACGGCATCACCAACTGCACCGAGGAATGCCAAATCCTTTTCTGCGGCGACGGTAAAGTGAACGCGCACATCGGCGAGCAGTGCGAACCGGAAGTGGAAGAAGTGTACGTGCTCG
>MFXS01000003.1:6293-12819 GCA_001788925.1 Candidatus Peribacteria bacterium RIFCSPHIGHO2_01_FULL_55_13 | reverse complement strand
TACGCTCGCCATTCCCGTTCCTCCTCCCATTCCTGTGTCATCGGCTGCCATGCAGACTGCGGCGTCGTCCGTCGATACGCAGCATGCAGCGGCGCCTTCACCTACTTCTACGCGTTGCGGTAACAAGATCAAGGAGGCTGACGAGGAATGCGACGACGGTAATCTGAACAATCTCGACGAATGCCCCAATGACTGCCGTCTCGCGATCTGCGGTGACGCCGTGCGCGAAGGGAAAGAGGAATGCGACGACGGAAACAGTAACAGCTTCGACGCGTGTCCCACGGATTGTCGCCTTGCCGTCTGCGGCGATGCCGTAAAGGAGGGAACCGAACAGTGCGATGACGGGAACTTCAACGATCGCGACGACTGCCCGAATAACTGCCGCGTTCCAGACTGCGGCAACGGGCTTCGTGAAGGGAAAGAGGAATGCGATGACGGTAATACCAATGCGTTTGACGACTGTCCCACGGATTGCCGGATGTCGGTCTGCGGCGATGCTATCCGTGAAGGCCGCGAAGAATGTGACGACGGCAACCAGAACAATACCGACGCATGCCCCTACGATTGTCGCCTTTCGCAATGCGGCGACGGCATGAAGGAGGGATCGGAGGAATGCGACGACGGCAATACGTTCAACTTCGACGCATGTCCCAATGACTGCCGCTCCCCTGCGTGCGGCGACGGTATAAAGGAGGGACTCGAGCAGTGCGATGACGGCAATCAGAACTCGTTTGATGGCTGCCCCAACGATTGCAAGCTTTCTTCCTGCGGCGACGGAGTCGTCGAGGGACACGAGGAATGTGACGATGCGGATCGCCTGGACGGGGACGCCTGCCCCAACAGCTGCCGGCTTCCGGTCTGCGGCAACGGCGTAAAAGAAGGACTCGAGCAGTGCGATGACGGCAATCAGAACTCGTTTGATGACTGCCCCAATACCTGTCGGCTGCCGGTCTGCGGCGACAATCTGCGCGAAGGAAAAGAGGAATGCGACGACGGCAACTTCGTCGAAGACGACGAATGCCCCAATACCTGTCGGCTGCCGGTCTGCGGCAACGGCGTTTTGGAATCCAGGGAAGCCTGTGACGACGGCAACAGCACAAGCGGCGACGGTTGCACGCGCCACTGTGAAAAAGAAACTGTCTGCGGCGACGGAGTCGCTGAAACCGGCGAAGAGTGCGACGACGGCGATCGCAACTCCGACGAAGCGCCCGGCGCCTGCCGCATGGATTGCCGCTTGGCATTCTGTGGGGACGGTGTGGTGGATGAAACCGAGGGCTGCGACGGCAGCGACCGCTGTACGGCCCAGTGCACGGTGCGACCATTCCTGAGTACTTCTGAAGGCATTCTCACGATCTTCGGAACGATCCTCTTTGCGCTTCTGGGTGCTGCAGGGTACGTCTTCCGTACGCGCATTCTGGCGTTGATCAATGGAACAAACGTCGCGACAGGTCCGGTGTCACTCGATGACATCCCCTTGGACGAGTTAGAAATGCCGTGGCATAACTGGGACAAGTAACGCTTTACCGGACCTCCCGCGCCTGAATGCTGATCACGCTGCCCCCGGTGATTTCGGTTCCCGTGACAAGCACCACTTCGTCGCCTTTCTCGAGAAGTCCTGCCGCAACCGCCGCCTTCATACCGCGGATGACGGAGTCCTCGAGTTCGCCCTTGAAGGAGCAGAGGAGCGACGAGACACCGTAGTGCATGGAGAGCTGTGACCAGATCGTTTCATCGTCGGTGATTGCGATGATCGGGATCATCGGGCGGAACTTGCTGATGGCCTCTGCGCTCTTTCCCGACTTCGTCATGACGACGATGGCTGTGGCCTGGACCGACCGAGCGAGAAGGACAGCCGACTGCGCGCGTGCTTCCATATCCGAGATCGCTTTGGGCATGTCCTGTCCGTTGATTTCCCGCAGATGTTGCTCGGTTGCCCGCAGGATCCGGTCCATCGCGTCAACAGCGACCAGAGGATGACGCCCGGAAGCGGTTTCGCCGGAAAGCATCGTCGTATCGGTCCTGATGGTTGCGGCATGTGCGACGTCCGTGGCTTCTGCGCGCGTAGGAAGCGGGTGCTCGATCATGCTTTCGAGCATATGCGTGGCGACGACGACGGGCTTTCCCGCGGCCCGGCACTGCGCCACAATCTCATCTTGGATGACGGGAACCTGCTCGAAGGGAAGTTCCGCACCGAGATCGCCTCTGGCCACCATGATGGCGTCACTTTCGCGGAGAATATCTTTGAAGTTGGCGACGGCCTGCCGCGTCTCGATTTTGGCCATAACGCGGATGGAGCTTTTCTTTTTGCGGAGAAATGCCTGCACATCCGCGATGTCCTTGCCCGTGCGGATGAAGGAGACAGCGAGGAAATCCACGCCTTCCTTCGTTGCGGTTTCAATATCTTCCCAGTCGGCGTCGGTAAACGTGGGCAGGCTGATATCGGCTCCCGGCATATTCACGTGTCGGCGCGAACCGATGGTTCCGTCCTGCCGGGCCCGGGCTTTCACGAGTCCGCTCTTGCTGATCGAGACGATATCAAAGGACATCTCCCCGTTATCCAGAAGCAGGATCTCCGCCTTGCGGACGTCTTTTCCGAATGCCGAATAATCGACGCTGATGAAGGCGTGCTTTCCCGATTCCTTCCGGAGCTTCTCCACACCGAAGCAGACCTCCTGGCCTTTTTTAATCTCAATCGGCTTTTCGACGACTCCGGTGCGCACCTGTGCACAGCGGACATCGAGAAGAATGCCGACGCCGATGGGATGCTTACTGCGGATTTCCTTCACCAGATGAACGATGGGGAGTTGCTTTTTGGCGCTCGCGTGGGTGAGGTTGAGACGCGCGACATTCATCCCCGCCTTGACAAGACCCTTCAGTTGATCTGGCGCGAAACAAGCAGGTCCCAACGTACAGACAATCTTGGTAAGCCGCTTCTGGAGCCGATCAGATGCTGTCATTTCGTGAATTCTAGCAAGATAATACCTTCATCCGCTAGCAAGTTATTTTAACATGAAACTGTAATTACTGCAACGACTCTGCGGCCGACAGAAATGCAAAAAAATGATAGAATAGAAGGATTTGATGGAGAAAAAACACATCCTCTCCGGCGTCCTTACAGCCGCATGCACGGCGGTGATTTTGGGGCTTGTGCTGGTGCAAACACGGGTGGCGCTGCGGCCGAATCTACACATCAGTTTTTCGCCCCCGCCTATCGCCTACGGGTACGCCTTCCGCAACGTGTTCATCAGCGGCGTCGTCTACAACGACGACGGCAAAACGCCGGTCGGTGCCAACCGTGTCGTCGCCGTCACCTTCAATGGAGGATCGATCCGTGGAACCGGAGCCACCACCTCCACGGGCTACTACGTGATTTACCCGCTCTCGCATTCCGGAGCCGGTACCGTCGTTACGACGTATCTCCGCAATGCCACTGAGGATGCAGCAACCGTGACGACTCTCAGCGGCGGCAACCTCGTGAACTTCGACCTCTACCGCAACAGCCTCATCGCGCGCAGCGACTCAGGATCGTTTCCCCTTACCATCACACACCTTAATACCGGAGATAATAACGGCGCTGCTGATCTGAATGCCGTCTACCGTGCCGCCAGTAACTCTCTTATCGGCACCCAGAGCGGCAAGTCGCTTTGGATCTGGCGCGGAGACACGTTCAAGCCGGGGGGGAGCGTCTCGGCGGGAAGCGGCATCACCGTCGCCGGCACGTTCCAGCCGGAAGGGAATACCATTACGCTCTCCGGAAGCTGGGCCAAGAAGTCCGCGGGTACCTTCACCTTCGCCACAAGCACCGTCGTGATGAACGGCGCCAACCAGACACTTTCGGGGTCCACGACCTTCAAGAATTTCACGAAAATCGCGGCCTCAAGCAATACACTCAGTTTCAATACAGGCCTGACACAGACATTCACGGGAACCCTGACCTTGCGTGGCACGCAAAGCGCACGCTTGAAACTCCGCTCTTCGAGCGGCAGCGTGCAATGGAGCATCAATCCTCAAAGCACCCGTGATGTTACTTTTCTCGATGTTAAAAGTTCCCGCAACGTCAATGCCACAGTCATCAACTGTGTCGTCGGGTGCGTGGATTCGGGAAGCAACCTCCTGTGGAACTTCGGTACCTTCTGGGTCCAGGGAGGGGTCTACAGTGACAAGGGATCAACGGGGATCGGAGCGGGACGCATCGTCGCAGCGGCCATCAACGGAGGGACTCGCGTGGCGACCGGCGTCACCACCTCTACCGGGCAGTATCTCCTCAGCAACATGCAGTATACGGGTGGGCTTCTCCTCTCGGTGTTCCTGGATAACGGCGCCGACAAAGCCGTGACGACGACCATTCTTTCCTCGACAGGGCTCACGTCACTCAATCTCTACAAAGATCACCTCATCCTCCGCTCGGATTCGGGAAGCACCTCAATGACCAACACACTTCTTGCGACCGCGGATAACACTGCCGATGCGGATCTCCTGAGCGTGTTCCACGTCGATTCCTCGTCGGCGCTCGGAAGCGGATCCGGTCGGACGGTCTTTGTGTGGGCCGGCGACACTTACGCGCCGGGCGGCCGCGTGAAGACGCACGATCTTGATGTCCGCGGAACGATGACTCTTGGGACAAACGGCCTTGTGGCTTCCGGCTCCGTTCTCGTTTCTGGAACCATGACCACATCGACCGGCATCCTGCTTACTTCTGTTGACAGCGAGTCGCTCGCACTCACCGGTGTCACGCTCCAGACGATCACCGTAGATAACGGTCTCTGGGGGTACTGGAAAATGGATGACGGCACGGGAAGCCTGGTCAGAGACAGCTCGCGGTACAATCACTCGGGCAGCATCACGGGTATTCCGGTGACTTCCACGAGCTCCGGCTGGGTCGCGGGTACAACGGGCGCGATCCTCTTCTACGATCCGAGTGCGCTTCTCTTTGACGGCAGCGGTGATTACGTTGATACCGGAGATTCGATCGACCCGGCAGACGGCCAGGACTTTACGATTACTGCATGGGTGAACCGATCGACTGCGACCAACAAGCACACGATCCTCTCGAAGAAATCATCCACGGGCGCTTCCGCAGCCGGCTACGCTCTCTGGCTCGATGATGCCACTGATACGCTGCAGTTCGCGGCTTCGGACGGAACGGATACCTACCATTTGCTCTCGACCAGCACGTTTGCTTCCCCGGGATGGCGGCACATCGCCGTTGTCTGGGACGATGATTCTGCGAGCAAGACAGAGCTGTATGTCGGAGGTGCAGCCGATTCTGCAACCGATACTGGCACGATTGGCAACGTGAATGACCTTGGAAACGCCGTGAACCTGCGTATCGGTACCGAACCTGACAGTCAGTATGGCTTCCATGGCAAGATCGATGACGTGCGCATCTACCGCCGGGCACTCGGCCCGAGTGAAATTCTGAAGCTTGCGCAGGGGAACAAGGCAACGGGATCGGGAACATACGTGCTTGGCTCCAACATCGACATCAACAGCGATCTCCGCATCTACGGCGGCACGATCGAGATTCCTTCCGGTATCAATAAGACCATTACGGTCGCCGGCAACATCGACAACCAGGGCGGTTTCACCCGCGGCAGCGGCACCGTGACGCTCGACGGCACGAACCAGACCGTGAGCGGATCCACGATGTTCAACGTCTTTAGAAAGATCGCTGCTTCGGCGATGACCCTCTACCTCGACTTCACGTCACGCCAGTCCGCATCGGGCTCCATCGCTTTCAGCGGTGCCGATGCCTCGACCAAGCTTTCGCTGCGTTCTACGAAATCCGGGTCCGTGGCGCGCATGTTCCTGGATCCGAATGGCGGCCAGACGCTCACGTACCTGAATGTTCGGGACCAGAGCGCATCTGGCGGGACGGTTCTTGCCTGTACCACAAGCTGCACGGACAGTGGAAACAACCACCGCTGGTCCTTTACCTGCGGCGACGGCGTCGTCTCGAGCGCTGAAGGCTGCGACGACGGCGACGCGACTTCCGGTGACGGATGTTCTTCTTCCTGCACCGTGGAATCCGGCTTCACCTGCACGGGTGCGCCGAGCTCGTGCTCTACCACCTGTGGCGACAGCATCATCGCGGGATCGGAAACCTGCGACAACGGCGACCAGAACAGCGATGCTCCTGATACCGCCTGTCGCAGCAACTGCGGAGCTCGGCGCTGTGGTGACGGCATCAAAGACTCGGGCGAGGGATGTGACGACGGGAATGATAACAACAACGATACCTGTCTCAGCACCTGCGTCCAAAACACGGGCGGGGCCGGAGGCGGCGGTGCTTCTTCCTCCAATACCTCGTACTACAAGCGCCCGCTGCCGCCGGATGGATGCGGCAATGCGATTCTGGAAAAGAGCAAAGGCGAGCAGTGTGATGAAGGCCGTTTCAATGACCTTGGCACCTGCTCCTACGAGTGCAGGATCCGCTACTGCGGCGACGGAGAAATCACCGTCATCATCGGCGAGGAATGCGAGCCCACGCCCACCGCGGGTCCGAACGGCGAACGCCTCTACGATG
>MFXS01000003.1:0-6253 GCA_001788925.1 Candidatus Peribacteria bacterium RIFCSPHIGHO2_01_FULL_55_13 | reverse complement strand
CGGACGCGGTGGCTGCAAGATCAACTACTTGACGTCCTGCGACGCGGCCTCGAGCGCCTATTCTTCCGCGGGTACGTACTATCCGCCGACCGATGGGACCGATTGGGAGCAGGATTTCGGTGGTGATGCGGGCACAGGAGGCTTCTCTGAGTGCGGCAACGGCGTCGTGCAGGAGGGTGAGGAATGCGATGATGAGAATCCGTTCGACGGTGACGGTTGCAGCGCGATGTGCCGTTTTGAGGGAGACATCATTCCGGTCTGCGGTGACGGCATCCTGATTGACGGCGAAGACTGCGACGATGGCAACAACACCGACGGTGACGGATGCTCCGCCTACTGTATCCGCGAGCACGGTTCCGGGCCGCTCTGCGGCAACGGTGCCGTCAACGATGGGGAAGAGTGTGATAACGCTCAGGGCAACTCTGATACCGCACCCGATACCTGCCGGCGCTCCTGCACCAACCCCGTCTGCGGCGATTTCGTGCCGGACCGCGGTGAGCAGTGCGACCAGGGCAGCGCGAATTCGGCGCTGGAGTCCGACCGCTGCCGCCCGGGATGCATTTTGCCGTCCTGTGGCGACGGCGTGCGTGACAGCGGCGAGGAATGCGACGGAAGCCTTGGCTGTTCCGACCGCTGCTCGCTCGACTTTCAGGCACCGCAGCAGTGCGGCAACGGAACATTTGATTCCGGCGAAGACTGCGACGACGGTAACCGCGTCAATGGCGACGGCTGTACGGAACGCTGTAACCGCGAATTGCCGAAGTCTTCTACAGAGTTGGCTCAGGCATTGAATCTCGTTCTTGATGCCGACATCATCATCGTGAACCCGACGGAAATCGCCGTCGCCCTCAAGTTCCTTTCGGACCCCGATCCCTGCGCCACGGTCACCGCGAGCGGGGAAGACGTGGACGCCGCCGCTATCCGTGCGGCTGCTGCAAAACAGAATATCCCCATAGTGAAGAACGTTCCGCTGGCGCATGCCATCCGGAGCGAACATCCGGTCGGTTCCACGGTGAAAAATCCGTGGTGTACCCAGGTGAACATGCTCAGAGGCACACAGGCCTCCTCGTCCTCGTCTCTGGCAACGCAGTCGGCATCGTCATCCGCGCCGGCGTATGTACCGATGTACCGTCCTATTGCATCGTTTATCCCTGCAACTCCGACACATGCTCCCATAGGGGACACGGGCCCCGGCGCCATCATTCTGATTGGAGCGGGAGCTGCGGGAGCAGTCGGGTGGATACGGCGCAAGAAATTCGGAATTCGGAATGCGGAATGCGGAATTATTCCGAATTCCTAATTCCGAATTCCGAATTATCTGCATGCCTCTGGTATGTCCATCTTCCCCATTGCCTTGTAGCTCGGACCATAGGCATTACTCGCATTCCACACCGTAAAGCCACAAGAGCCTGCATCGAACACCGCCTGGATCTGGTCGGCCATGTTTTTCTCCGTCACGCCATAGCCCTGAATCCACGGGCGGATCTTGTGCACGTTCTCCTCACCGACGAGTTCGCGGTATCCCATGATCGTTTTCCAGACGAGGTGGTACATGCGGCTGCCTTTGTCTCTACCCGGATTGTAGTAGGCATTCGGGGCGAAGGTTGCCGGGTAGGCCATCGGAGAAATCACGTCGACGATCTTGGCAATCTCGGGAATGTCCTGGCCCACCGCTTCGAAGTTCACCGGAAAGTTCCAGCCGAGGATCGCGTAGGTGCTTATCCCAAGCTTTACATCTCTCTCAGACCGATCGATCACGTCCCGCGCCATCTTCAAAAAGGCCATGATGTGCTCCGACTTTTCTGCTCCCGTAAGGCCAATATCACTTGGCGCGTACTCCGTGGGGTAACGGATGTAGTCGA
Source organism: Candidatus Peribacteria bacterium RIFCSPHIGHO2_01_FULL_55_13 (assembly GCA_001788925.1). Lineage (GTDB taxonomy): Bacteria > Patescibacteriota > Gracilibacteria > Peribacterales > Peribacteraceae > 2-12-FULL-55-11. Next base: position 4,391 of record MFXS01000003.1, on the reverse strand, counting down.
GGTTGATCTCGTCGATACCGGTCGTCACCAGGTCCTCCAGAATTTCGCGGTTGTACTGCAGCGTCGTCGCGTTCTGCCCGTCCACCCATACATTGCCGACCGTGCGGCTCCGGAGTGGATGACGGATCTGCGTCTCGGGCTTGCGTGAGGAGAGCGAAGGATCCTTGAGTGCGATATAGCGCCCGATCACGGTGATTCCTCTGCGATGCGCTTCTTCAATGATCTTCGGAAGCTCCACTATCGGTTTCACCAGCTTCAGTTCGTTGGCCATTCCTGCCCCGCTCGGGAAGTAGACGTTCGATCCCTTCACGTCGATGACCAGCGCAGGGTGCGCGTACTTCTCCACTGCCTGCATTGTCGCTTCCAGAAACTCGTCATCCGCTGCACTGCTCGGCGTCAGGAACACCCCGCGTTGATAGTTCGGCGGAAGGGGTGCGGCAGTATGAACCGGAGTCTCCGGGACCGGCGGGGGAGTGAGCTGCCAGGACGGAACTTCCGGATAACGTGGAGAGGACGACGAGACATCTGTTTCCTCCAGGGCCGCTGCATGCATCGGTGAAGGTGCTTCGACGGACAACGGTGCTACGGTCGAAGGACCGATGAGCATCTGCTGTGTTGCTGCGATATCCAGCCACTGACTCTGCTCGCTGAATGCGACGGAGACCTGCTCAAGATTTTTCTCAGCACGAACCTGCAAGCCGATCAGCACGATGGCAGTCGTCATCCCGAAGGGAAGCAGCCAGTATGCGAGATGGGTGAACGCGGGAATCGCTTTTCGCTCAGGCGTCGGAATATGCGGTTCGGGAATATGCAGCGCGAGTACCGCACTGGAAACGGACCATTGGATTTCGTGGATTGCGGACATGGTATTTGCTTTGTTTATATTTTATTACATAATCATATTTATGTCAAAACAGACGTGGAGGAGGTGGCTGTGCCACGTGACCCCTAAAGGTCGCTTTTTGCATCTGTAGGTTCGTCGATCACTTCAAGCGGTTCACCAAGGATGTAGTGGCGATGATAAGCGGCCAATTGCCGTACATTTCGTAGGATTGCAGCGCCGTTTTCAATCACTACTTTGTGATTTGCTGCAACGCAAAATGCATCGGCTGTGAGCCCCGATTTTTTCAATAAGTCATACATACTCGAATGCGACATCCCGATCATCTCTCGCGCTTTCTCGATTCGCCTGCGCGGTTGCAGATTGAGCGAGTTCTTGAGGAGGCGAAGACCTTCGAGTTTTTTGCGAGTGCGGTCCAGGAATATCGCAATATGTACGAATCCCGGTTTTTCCCATGCATGGTCAAAGACGTATCTCTCAAGTTCGCGCACGTACACGAGGGGGTCGGCGGGGATTTCGGCCTCTGAGGTGACGGCTGGAGAAAATGAAGTCATAGACGAATGGTGCCCCCGGCAGGAATTGAACCTGCGACCAATAGGTTAGAAACCTACTGCTCTATCCACTGAGCTACAGGGGCGTACGTTCATTATGAAGGAATAATGAAGATTGCGGAATATTTGCTATGCACACAATCAAAACAGATTAGCATACTTCACTGTTCTTTGAAATCACCCCGTAGGGAGTCATCTGGTTCCCATTTTTTTCAAACGAGGGGCCAGGTCCCCTCCCTACACAAGGATACGATGATGGCAAGACCGTTACAGTTTCATTGGGCCAACACGCCCCACGTTCTCTCTATTTCGGGCACCGACTTTGGTGTCTACGGGCAACTTGATGTCGTTAAACCCAACGACACGCAGCACCTTCTGTTCCTGATTGAAGGCGCAACTGTGGCAGAGTTCGAAGCCGCATGGGAGCGACAGAGGGGCAACTGGCTTGAATTATTTCGTTCACCGGAAGGAGAGACTGTTTTCCGGGCCATGCGCGTCATCCGGACGGCGAAGTGGGAACTCACGTGGAACGTCATCCACTGTGATGACAAACCATATGACTCACTTTCTGTCGTTGTTCTAAAATAGGAGAGGGGAGAGCCCTGAACCACTTTCGGTTCAGGGCTCAAACCTATGTCAAAAAATCCACTCCCAAGGCAGTAAGTTTTATTCCTGCTTTGTTGTATTCAAAAGGCCCCCCGTGACGAGAACCTCTTACGGACGGAAGTCTGAATGAAACCCTCACTGCTGTGCCCGACTTTTTACTACATCGTCCGTCGTGGATTCTCGTTCCTTCTGCGAAACATAAAAAGTGATTGGGGGCGTAATGCTTTGCATGCCTGTCTCCAGTTGTGCCAATGATGCTGTTTCTTGCTCTCCTTCCGGAACGACATACATCGCCACCGAATACTCCGTTCCTGGAACAGCTTGGAAAATTTCAAAATATCCGGTGTCGTCGCTTTCGAAACTAATCTCAGCAAATTCCATCCCTGGAGGGTTCTGGCCGACAATGTCCGCACTCAGATACCACCCCTTTCCAAGGGGCAGGTCTGTCTTCGTTGCCATGTGCACCATTGACGCGTTCGCCTCACACCGAACGTTGAAGCGGATGCAGAGTGCTTTTTGCCCCTCTACATTCGTGACGATGTTTGTAGACTCAATGGTGATCTGTTTCGTTGCGAGTAATTGCTTAATCGCCTCCGGGGTTGTTGCCGAGTCCTGCACCTGCGGCGCATTCAACGGAGGAGAGCATGAACAGCCCGGCAGTGTGAGTGCCCCTGCAAGAACAGCTTCGCGGATTCGCATAAAGACATATTCACACCACTAATACTTTGTGTCAATTCCGGTGAACCAATTTAGGAAACTTATAAGTGCTTACGGAAAAGGCCCCCCTGACGAGAACCTCTACTGGATAGACAGATTTGCACTTTCCTTATCATCGTCAATACGTCAATTCCAGTTTAAGGAGCTCCTTATGTAAGGGACAAACATTGTCAGGGGGTGTCACAGCACGGTGCTGGGACAAATTAAAGGTATCACAACTACTGTCGAGGAGTTCGTGTTCAGGAGAAAATCGACTCGCCAGAACACTGGTAAAATTGCATAAAATGTTCTATAATATCAATTGATGGCAGATGTCCCACAAACACTCCTGGCACCTCCTGTGCACGATCCCAAAGATGTGGAGGAGAATAAAGATCTCGCGGCGCTGAGTTATGCGTGGGTGATGTCCGTCTTCCTTCTTATCGCCAAACGAAAGTCTCCGTTTGTACACTTCCACGCGAAGCAGGGAACGGTGCTTTTTGTCCTGAGTCTCATTGTTCTCATGATCCCGTACGCCAACCGCGTTCTCGAGCTATTCGTGTTTGCCTTTATGGTCTGGGGTTTCCTCGCGGCGGCACAAGGTCATTGGACAGAGCTTCCGTTTGTGGGGCCACTTTCCCGTGGAAAATTTAGGCTCCGTGGATCGTGGAAGCAGACCGTTGCTGCAATCGTGAACTGCAAGAACTGGATCAGGGATCTTTGGAGCAAGCCGGATACTCCGTCCCGTCCGGATGAGGTGCCTCCCACCCCCCACGCCCTACCCCCTACTCCCTAGTCCGAAACTCTAGTACGCTCCCATCCGCATGCCCAAACCCCACTACAAGAGAATCATGCTGAAGCTCTCCGGAGAGGCCCTTTCCAAAGAGGGGAAGGGGCAGGGGATCAATCAGGATGTGTTGCAGGATGTGGCGACGCGCATTGCGGAAGTAGCGAAGAAGGGGATTCAGGTCGTGGTCGTTGCAGGAGGAGGAAACATCTGGCGTTACCGCGATACGAAAGGTAGCGGCATTGAACGCACGGTGAGTGATGCCATGGGCATGCTTGCGACGATCATGAACAGCGTCGCGCTGCAAGCCGCACTTGAGACAGAAGGCATGGAAACACGTGTGCTTTCTGCAATCGACGTCCCGCAACTGGCTGAGGCCTACATCCGCCGCCGGGCCATCCGGCACCTGGAAAAAGGCCGTGTCGTGATCTGCGCCGGAGGAACCGGAAATCCGTACTTCACGACGGACTCCGCAGCCGCGCTTCGGGCGCTGGAACTCAACTGCGACGTGCTTCTCAAGGCCACGAACGTCGATGGCATCTACGACCGGGATCCCAACAAGGAGAAGAATGCCAAGCTCTACACGTCGCTTTCGTATCAGGAGGCACTGGAGAAGCATCTTAATGTCATGGACCAGTCGGCATTCAGCCTCTGTGCCGAACAGAAACTTCCGATTCGTGTGTTTAATTTCGGTACAGCTGGCGGATTGCTGAAGGCTGCGACGGGAGGAGAGATAGGGACGATTGTGCAATAAATTGAGAATTGAGGAATTGAGAATGGAGAATTACAGTCGTTATTTATATACGTTTGTCATTCTCAATTCTCCATGCATAGGTTCAGATACATCTTGCACTCCCTGAGGTCATCATGACCTATGGGAAGAGGACGCTTTCAGCCGGCATTCAAAGGC
>MFXS01000002.1:12737-13349 GCA_001788925.1 Candidatus Peribacteria bacterium RIFCSPHIGHO2_01_FULL_55_13 | reverse complement strand
AGCCGACTCCTGTGGAGACGCCTGTCACCGAGTAGTGTTTGATCATCGGTTGGCGCTTGCGCAAGGATGGAATGCCTTGATCACAGCCAGTCATTTTCGCTACTCTCTTCCATGTCCTGCAGCATTTCTTTGCTTCCTAACGCTTCCCCCTGAGATCCATGCGTAAAATTCTTTCCTTCATCTTTGTGGCCGGGCTCATCGTGCTCGTCTTCACGCTGGAAAACCGCCGTCAGGCTGCGCAGAAGCAGCTCGAGCAGCTTACGGTCCGCCTCGAGCAGCTCCAGACCGGCAACACCAGCCAGAACCGGGAAGCTGCACGGCAAGTCATCGAAAAAGTAAGCGCACACATGCGCATTGCGACCGACGTGGAGCCGACGGTCGCCACCATCGTGAATGTCGAGGAGCTGCGCAAAAATAATGCCTTCTATAATAAAGCCGAGAACGGCGATCACCTGGTGGTCACCACGGAGCGCGCCATCCTCTACGATCCGGACGAGGACATCATCCTCGACGTGATCCCGGTCCAGCTTCAGCCCGCAGAGCCCGCGACAGCCCCCGCAGAGCCTAAGTAATTCATCAACGTTCCATACCCTCATGGAACCAGAAAAATGG
>MFXS01000002.1:0-12692 GCA_001788925.1 Candidatus Peribacteria bacterium RIFCSPHIGHO2_01_FULL_55_13 | reverse complement strand
CACGCTCTTCTCCCGTCTGTATTGCTTGGGCAGGCTGTGCCTCCTGTGCCGATTCATCTTCCCCTTCATGGTAATGGCCTTTCCACCTCGCCTCTCTCCCGGGAGCGCGCCCTTCAGCGCCGCGCCATGTTCTCCTGTGCGTTTCTCATCCTGATTACCCTTATTGCTTGCATGGGCGCCATTCGCTCTGCTGCGGCTGCTTCCGCATTCACCATCCTTCCCGATACGCGGCCGCTCCTTCCCACCGTCATTCTTAAGGGCATCGAAAACGGTGAGCTTACGGGGGAAGTCCGGGGAGACGTCCGGATCTTTCTCGGGGATACGCAGATCATTCCCAATGGCAGCGGAGCATTCAAGGTTCCCGCGGGAGTACTGGCCAAGAATGTCCGGACCGTTGTAGCGCCCGAAGGCATGCGTTTTGTGGCTTCGACGAAGGGGAAGCGGTTCTATCCTGTGTCTTCCAAACAGGGCCAGGGATTGAGTCCGAAAAATCGCATCTATTTCCCCACGGCGGAAGCAGCAAAGTCTGCGGGGTATCGATAGACGTCTAACGCTCAATGGGGGCACAGGAATGCAATGGAAAATACAAATCGCTTCGCTTAGGATTGTACGACTTCACCCCTTTTTTTCATGAAGCGCATCCGGTCCTCTCATATTCTCTGTCTTTCTATCGGACTCTTTCTCGGCACCGCTGTCACGGTCGCCGCAGCCGCCATCAAAGGAAGCACCTTCTTCCCGGATGTCCCCGCGGGCTCGTACTACGATGAATCCGTTGGCGCGATGTATAACGCCGGAATCATCAAGGGATACCCTGACGGACGTTTTGGACCGGGTGATTTCGTCACGCGCGCCGACGTTGCGGTCATGATGCAACGCCTGAGAGTGGAGCTTGGCCTTGCAGACGCCGAGGAGACGGCATCCTCCTCAAGAAGCTCCCGTTCCAGTAGCAGGAGTTCTTCCAGTGAAGATGATGGATCTTCGTCTTCTTCGTCTTCTTCATCCTCTTCCGCCACATCTTCTTCGCTGAATCCCTACGGCACGATCCGGTTCACGGCTCCCTCCTATACGGGCAGCGAAAAAGATCGCATTGCCAATATCAGCATCGTCCGCACGGGCGGCAACCAGGGAACGGTAAGCGTGGAGTACGAGCTCCAGGCGGGCACCGCAACCACGGACGACTACGAGCCAGCCGTTGCCACCGTCACCTTTGACGGCAAGGCCACGAGCGCTCTCTTCACGGTACAGCTCAAAGACGACACTATCGCCGAGGGGACGGAAACCCTCAAGATTGTTCTGAGGAATCCCACCAATAACGCCAGCATCGGTGTGCCCTCCACCGCCGAGATCAAGATCACGGATGACGAATCTCCTTCATCCACATCCTCTTCCTCGGCAGCCTCGGTCAGCAGCGCCGCGCCCTCGGTCGGCTTCAGTGCCACGGAATACGCCGTCGCGGAAGCGGGCGGATCCATCACGATCACTGCTACCCGCCTCAATGGCACGGCAGGAGCCGTGACGGTTGCCTATGCTACGGCGAATGACAGTGCCAAGAGCGGCACAGACTACAGCGGCGTCAGCGGAACCCTCAGCTTTGCTGCAGGGGAAGCCACCAAGTCCTTCACGGTCGCCGTGAACGACGATTCATCCATCGACGGCAACAAGATCTTCAAGGTGACGCTCAGTAGTCCTACGGGTGCGGCGCTCGGCCAGGCCACCTCCAACGTCGTCATCCACGACGACGAGGCTTCTGCGTTCGGCTCAGGATCGCTTCGCTTCAGCAAATCCTCCTACGATGGATTTGAGTCGCAAGGCAAAGCTGAAATCATCGTCCAGCGCCTGGGCGGGGCCAAGGGAAAAACTACTGTCCAGTACTCCACTACCGACGGCACGGCCCGCGCGGGTAGCGACTACATTGCCACAAGCGGGACGCTCACGTTTGAAGCCGGTGAAGCCAGCAAGTCGTTCATCATCCCCATCGTTTCCGACGTCGCTGCGGATTCGGAAGAGACGATCAACGTGCTTCTGAGTAATCCCACCAACGGAGTGCAATTTGGAACGCCGTCGACCGCGTCGGTGACGGTGTATTAATTACGGCTATTAGCAGGGGTAGGGGCATGGCATGCCATGCCCCTACTCGCCCACGCCAGTTTTCTTCGGTAGCATCCCCCCATGCAGCTTTCCATTGCACTGCCGTGTTTCAACGAGGAAGCCAATCTTCCCGCGACCATCGGCGACGTGCATGACTGGATGGAGAAGCGGGGGATAGAAGGCGAGGTGATCGCCGTGAACGACGGATCGCGGGACGCTACGGCGCAGGTCCTAGAGGATCTTCAAAAAACATATCCCCGTCTGCGTGTTGTCACGCATCCCGTGAATCGCGGGTACGGCGCTGCGGTGCGGTCGGGCTGCGACGCTGCGACTACCGAATGGATCGGGTTCATGGATAGCGACGGACAATTCAAAGCGGAGGATTTCGATAAGCTGCTTCCCTTCTGCGACAAAAATTCTTTTATCGTCGGCCGCCGTCGGAAGCGCGCCGATCCCTTTATGCGAAAAGTGAACGCCAAGTGCTTTGGTTTTCTTACATGGCTCGTGTTCCGCGTCTGGGTCCGCGATCTCAACTGTGCCATGAAAGTGTTCCGGCGCGATCTCTGGCAGCGCATACGACCGGTGCACGCCACGGGAGCGCTCTTCAATGCCGAGCTCTTTGTGCGTGCGCGCAAAGCGGGCGTGCGGTGGCAGCAGGTGGATGTGTCGCATTATCCGCGGACAAAGGGCATGCAGACGGGAGCGAGTCCGCTGGTGATCCTTCGGATGTTCAAGGAGTTGTGGAGATTATGGAAGTCGCTGTGCTAAAGCCCTCTCGTATTCACTCCCGCTCCGCGGTGAACTCGTAGACGATTGTATCGTCGAATTCGGCAACTCGTGCAATGACTCCTTGTGATACCCACTCATTGATCTGGGAGTTAATGTCCGATTCCGGCGAGGATACGATCCACCGCACACCTTCGTTCGTATATTCGCGGTGCAAATTCGTCATAATATTTTCGAGCATTTGTGTTCTCAGGTCGATCTCTTCCGTTGAAAATCCTAGTGAATAATCTCCCCATCCTGGGAGCAGGACCGGCAGGCCTGCCAAGATTGCCGCGTCGAATGTCCTTTCCTCCGAGGGTAGCAGGGTAATCTCGCCTGCTTGCACGTTCTGCCTGACCCAAGCAAGGGCATTGATGAAATTGCGCGGGATGTTTTTCCGGGGAAGTTCCATCCAAAGAGCCGTGTGGTTCCCGACATTCATGCCCTTCTTCCAAGCCTGGAATCCTTCGGTGCCGGACTGCCAGAGAAAACCCATGCTGGCTATGACGAGAAAGACAGCCGGAAGAATGGAAGCGATTCGCAGAGCATACCGACTGTGCGTGAGTACATGAGCGATGAAGCCAGCGGCAAAGATAGAGAGCGGGATCCATGCGACTTGCGTGAATTTCACGATGTCCCACGAATAAAGGTACTCATAACGGTTGAACACGAATATGGCACTGAAAGCAATAATCAACGAAGGTATGTGCATTCTTCTCGCCCGTACCATGCCCATGATGCCAAAGAGGAGCGGAATGGAGAAGCATTGCAGGTTCCACAGGATCATTTGTGACCAACTGCCATGTAATACACCATCGCGGGGAACAAGGGATTCCGAAACTGCCCTAAGAATGAGTGAAGTGGTATCGGAAACAATAAATGAAAAGAACGTTCCGGCACTCACCGCACATGCGATATCAATGAGATAATGAGGGCGTGCGGTGGATTTTCCGCTGGAATCTCGTGCCATGGCGATCAGCCACGTGATGGCTGCCCATCCGAGTACAGAGGCCACGAAAATACCGTAGAGAGCTGTCTGGGCCATCCCCAGAACTGTGGTGACTACCATGATGGCGAGTAAGGACCAAGGATTTGCCTTCTTCTCAGCATCAAGATTGGTCAGCATGAGAAAGAGGGTGAGGCATAGGGGAATTCCCAGCGTCCAGGGGTGCTGGAACCAGTTACTGGCGATATCCGGAGGCATATCATTGAAGAAACCCAAAAACGACGTGGAAGGAAAACCGCTTGTGAATGCCCCGAGAAATCCGGCGATGGGGCCAACTTTTTTCCCGAACAGACGGGTACCAATGTGGCCATAGAGCAGAATGGTGTAGAAAAAGAGGACAGTGGTCACAAGATCGATTGCGACATCAAACCGCAGCCGGAAAACGACACGTACCATCGCGAACAGCGTGTCTATCCCGTAGTGATACGGCAGAAGGACATTTGCAAATGTTATGTGACGGGGGGGATAGATGCCGTTTACGATCTGCTCGGTTATGGAGAAGTGCCCGGTGATGATCCCCAATTTGTCCCAGTTGTCCTTCAGGACTACGGTGGGAAGCAGGATGAGCGTGCCGACGACAGCGCTCCACCAAAGCATCTTCGAGTACGCAAAGGGGCGTGCTCGGGAAGCTCCGCTTTTTCCGGAAGATAAGTAGCCCAGCAAGCCCAAAAAAGAGGTGCCTGCGGCTATGCCAAGATAGAAATCTTGCAAGAGCAGTCCGAAGATATGGGTCGAAAGTATCCAGAGTGCCAGTGCCAATCCGGGCATGATACCTATGGCGTCTTTCCGCAGGGAACTGCGGGAAACGATGGAGCGCGCAAGGCGCCAGACGCCTGGCAGGAATGCAAGGAGCAACACCAGGATCTTCGGCGACGGATTACTCACAAATTCATCCGGTAGAAGGGAAAGAGCGCATAGCACGATCACACCCAGTACGGACAAACATGTATGCACGACGGATAGGCGCTGTACCCCTACAAGGATGTCTTTCATGGAAAAGAGTATACGTGAAACCATCGCAAAATCATGTTTGTGATCACGGAGAGACGCAGTGCGGTGAGTACGGGAGCATGGCTTGTTGCCGATCTTTGCCTCTATACTGGGTGCTGTGCACTCTCTTCAGGGAAAAACCTGCCTCGTGACAGGCGGTGCCGGGTTTATCGGCACGCACTTGGTGCGGGCACTTCTCGCTCATGCTCCAAAAAGCATTATTGTCCTGGACAGTCTGAAGTATGGAAAAATTTCCAAGGACATCATCGCCGACGGCCGCGTGACCTTCCTGCAAAAGGATTTTTCCTCCGAATCCGAAGCGTCGCTCCGCTCGATACTCACGGGTGTCGATGTGCTTTTCCATCTCGCCGCGGAAAAGCACAATCAGTCCATCGACGATCCGATGCTGGTCTACAGCGTCAATATTCTGGGCACATCACGTCTGTTTGAGGCTGCAGCCGTAGCAGGCGTGCGACGTATCGTCTTCACGTCATCCCTCTATGCCTATGGCACCATGCAGCTGCCTGCAATGAAGGAGTCCGATACCCCCCGTCCGCGGACCCCCTACGGCATTTCTAAGCTGGCAGGGGAACATATTCTCGCTACCTGCTCCAAGACCCATGGCATCGAGTACGCAATTCTTCGACTATTTTTCGTTTACGGGCCCGGCCAGTTCCCCGGTATGGGGTACAAGTCCGTGATTGTGAAAAATTTTGAGCGTATCCGTAAGAATGAAGCGCCTGTCATCGTCGGCGACGGTACCCAGTCACTCGATTACGTTTACGTGAGTGATGTGGTCGACGGCATTCTCAAGGCGTGTCTTCTGGTGCCCTCCGGCACGATCGTCAACCTCTCATCCGGCGTTCCCACTTCCATCCTTTCTCTTACCAGGCTGATGCTGGACATCGCACAATCGCCCCTCAAACCGGTTTTCGCCGCGCCGGATTGGACGAGCGGCACATCGCGCACCGGCAGCAACGATGAAGCAAGGAGCATTTTAGGATGGGAGCCTGTCACTGGTCTTGAATCCGGTTTGCGGAACGTGTATCAATCCCTACCTTCCTAATCCTTAGGGCATATGATCCAGTTGTCCGTCATCGCTCCGTGTTATAACGAAGAAAACAATATGCGGCAGCTGGCCGAGCGGCTGTTGATGCTGTTTGAAAAACACTCGATCAGCGGAGAGGTGGTTCTCATAAATGATGCCAGCACGGACAGGACGCAGGAGATCGGGGACAGGCTCGCGGCGGAGCACCGCAACGTGCGTTGCATACGTCATGATGTCAATCGGGGGATCGCGGGCGGATGGGCTACCGGAGTGGAAACGGCGAAAGGGCAGCTCCTGTGCTTCATCGATGCCGATCTACAGAATCCGCCGGAAGAGGTCTGGCGACTGTACAGGGAAATGCAATGGTCGAATGCGGATATCATCCAGGGAACCCGCAGTTCCATCGGTCGCATGCGCGACAGCCGTTACTTCCTGAGCAGGACGCTGAACGGCATCTTGAATCTCCTGTTTAACATGAAAGCGGTGGACAACAAATCCGGCTTCGTCATTGCACACCGTGAAGTGCTGCAGGATATTCTGGCGAGCCATGCACGCTATCATTACTACAATACGTTCATCCGCGTGGCTGCGGCAGCCAAGGGGTACTCTGTCAAGGAAGTGGAAACCCTGTTTCAGGAGAGGAAAGTGGGAAAATCCTACATCAAGAAGTTTCCGATGAAGCTCATTGCACAGGTGATCGAGGACTGCATAAGAGCGTTTCTTGAATTCCGGATCCGGTCCCAGAGGCATGATTTACTGGAGCAGTTCCTTGCCTCCCACACTCCCGCCCGCAAGCCCCCGGCATACCGCGGGTGGAGGAAACTGTGGTACGAACTGTATTTTTTGACGATGCCGCTCCATGCCTGGATGATCACGAGGAGGGCGAAGTTCTATCACCAGCTACTGTGCTCGTCCCAGTACTTGTCCCCGCAAGACATGCGGGAGCTGCAGGAACTCAAATTGCGCCGCCTCATCCGGCACGCCTATCGTCACGTTCCGTATTACCGGCAGATGATGGAGAATCTCGGGCTGGAACCGAAGGATATTGTGTCCCTCGATGACCTGCGGAAGTTACCGATGCTTTCAAAGAAACAGCTACGCGAGAATCTCTATTTTGACCTTTTTTCCGGAACCCATATCAAGAAAGAGATGGTCAGGATTTGCACGAGCGGATCCACGGGCGAACCGCTCGTTACCTATGCGGAGAGGAGGCAGCTCGAAATGCGTTGGGCTTCCACGCTCCGCGCATACGAGTGGACCGGCTGGAAGTTCGGGGACAGCCAGGTCCGGTTGTGGCACCAGACCATCGGTATGTCCTTCTCTCAAGTGGTGCGCGAAAAGACGGATGCCTGGTTCATGAATCGCATCTTCATTCCCGCCTATGAAATCCGTGAAGACAACATCGAGGATTTCCTCAGGAGGATCAGGCGCCACAGGCCGGTGCTTATGGACGGATACGCGGAATCGTTTAATTTCCTTGCTCACTACTCGCAGCAGGCCAAGAAGTCCGGCATACGGCCCAAAGCCATCATGAGCTCAGCTCAAGTGATGCCGGACCACGTGCGTGCAAAAATTCAGAGCACGTTCTCTACCGAGGTTTTCGACAAATACGGAAGCCGCGAATTCTCCGGCATCGCGTACGAATGCGAAGCGCACGACGGCCATCACGTGATGGCGGAAAGCTATATCGTGGAAGTACTGGTGGACAACAGGCCAGCGAAGCCCGGCGAAATCGGGGAAATCGTGATTACCGATCTCAATAATTTTTCGGTGCCGCTGATCCGCTATCGCATCGGCGACCTGACCACGATGATGGAGGACCGCCCGTGCGCTTGCGGGAGGGGCATGCCGAAACTGGGAAGGATCGAAGGGCGCGCGCAGGCGATTATCCTTGGCGCCAACGGAGCCTGGCTCCCAGGTACATTCTTCAGCCATTATTTCAAGGAATATGAATTTGCCCTCCGACAGTATCAGATCATGCAGACAGGCAGGAACTCCCTCACGGTGAAGATTATCAAGAACGAGAGTTTCTCCGCCGAAGTACAGCAGGAGATCCTCTTGGGGCTGCGGAAATTCCTGGGGGAAACCATGAACATCGACATAGAGTTCGTGGATTCCATCCCCATGGTGAAGACAGGAAAGAGGACTTCGGTGATTTCCTTGGTGGACTATGACTTCCAGAATGTTTCAGGCACACCCTGACATGGTGGAAGCTCAGGATCGTGGCATGCTGCTGCGGAAGATAAAGGCATGGGAGAGGGAGTAGTTCCACAAGACGACGGTGCCGATGGCGAACACTTTCGCCATGAAGTAGTGCACGCCGTGCACCAGGAGGAAGGAAGTGACGGAGACGTTAAAGACATAAGCGAGACCGTAGACCAGAGCGAATTTCAGGGCTTGCACCGCATGTTTTCTCTCCTTGTTGCGGAACGTGAAGTACTTGTTCGCGAGAAAGATGAAGAGGACGGAAAGCAGAGAAGAAACGGCGGATGCAGCATGTTCGTTGAAGCCACTCCGCACGAGAAATGTGAGCGTGGACAGGTCGATGATGGCGCCCGTACCGCCGCAGAGGATGAAGCGCATGCCTTGCCGAGAGTGTCGGTGCAGGAATAACCGGAAGGAGGACATGAGGCGTACGGAATCGGCAGCGTTCTCAGGGCTTCTCCACGAAGGGGCTCGTCTTGGCGCAGTTCACGCAGTGGAGCTCCCACACATTGAGGATGCTTCTTTTCGCAAACGCGCCGTCGCTGATGGGCTCGTAGTTGCTCAGCGGCCGGTAGAATTCATACGAAGCGAAGACGGTGAACGTGAGCGCAAGAAGTGCCCCGAGCCGTCGGTTTGGGGTTACGTTCCAGGGGCCTATGCGGCGTACCTCGAAAACAACAAGCGCGAGGACACAGAAGCTGAAGAGGAGCGGCAGGAAGTAGTGGTACAGGTACATCACGCGGTCGATCTGCGAAATCGCCCCCATGTAGCCGAAGTAGAGAGCGAGGAACATTAGAAGCATCGGTCGGTTCTGAAGCGGCGTTTTCATGTCCGTCACGAAGGACGCCAGTACCAGCCCCACCGCGGCAATGATGCCGGCAAAGGAAATCCACCAGACGACCGGGTTACTTTGCAGGTAGAGGTACTGGTAGAGGCCACCATCCGGAGTCTCCCACCGGTAGTTGATGGTGCGGCCGCCGACGGGCCACAGGAACCACGGGCTGCCGTTTTCTTCGACTTTGCACATATCGAGCCGCGGCACGCCGTTGTTGTAGTGCGAGACGAACGCGAGGGAATCCTTGAGCATCACGGGAAACCACCGCAGCGAGCGGGTTTTTCCCGCGCCGAGCACTGCTTTGTATTGCGGCGATGCTTGGTAGTAGCCCTGATCGGGCAGCACCGGATTGATCGTGGACCCGAGCGCGAAATGTGTCTGCCACACACCGATATAGGTGATCAAAAACGCCGCGCCTGCGATGCCGGCGAAGCGCGCCAGAAGATCTTTCCTCGGCCAGAGCATCCACACTATCGCCGGGATGGTCAGAATCAGCACAAGCCCGACGACTTTCGTCGTGAGGACGCAGCCGAGGCTGGTACCGAAGAGGATGCTCCACCATCCAAAGCGCTTGTCATTCTGTTCGTCTTTGAGAAGCAGGAATGCGAGGATGGTGCTTGCCGCGAAAAAGAGCAGCATCGGTTCCAGCATCGCGCCGCGCAGGTGCACGATGAGCGCGTTATCAAAGATATACAGAGAGGAGAGAAGCGCCGCGGCGACATCGGATCTGGTCAGCTTCCAGAAAATCAGAAAGAGGAGCGGCGCCGTGAGCCATGCGAACAGCACGGGGAAGAAGCGGTAGCCTACGAACGAAAATCCGGGTGGAAGCTCCGTACCGTAGTCTGTACCGATGAACTGGTTGTCCACGGGGTTACGGTTGAGCAGTCCTTCTCCCGCCGCGATCAAAAGCTTTCCGAGCGGTGGGTGCTGCTCCATGAAGAAAATATTGTGCTGATACTTCTGCGCACTTGCGATGTGATAGTTCTCGTCCCAGAAAAAGGCGGCCGGTGCGTTGTACCGTTGCACATAGGTAAAGAGTCCGATCGCGGTGATCAGGCACAGCAGCAGAAGGCTCTGGCGGGTTGCGGGGGACTGGGAAAGGCGGAACATCGAGAAAAAGCATAAAGCATAATGCATAAAGGAAAAAGCCATCTCCATACCCTCCTTTATTCTTTTTGCTCTATGCTTCGTACTTTCTTTAGTAGGTCGGTATCGCGTGGTTCACCATCACAAACAGCGCTACAAGCCCCATCGCTCCCCTTTGCATCATCGGGATCCACGGGCGGCAACGATGTGGCAGAAGCCGTTGATCTTGGAATGCCGTGACGATCAAGTACGCGATGGCCCAAACAAAGGGTAGAATATAGAGTCCTTTGGCCGGTCCATATCCCGCATACGGGATGCGGTAGATGTACTGCACGAGTGCAGCAACCTGGATCAACGCAAATCCCACAATCACCCATCCCAGGCGGATCCATGCTGTCTGGCGCCGGACTCGTTGCAGAAAGACCACGAGGCCCGCAGGCAGAAGCCACAGGGCAATGTGCATGTAGAGCATGCCGACGTTGAACGCCGCATCGGACCTCAACTGCCCAGTTCGAGTGTTGCGGATCCAGAAATCGCGCCACGCGTCCCAGAGCCGGTTGGTCTCGCCGTCGGAGTACTCCGGATCCGTTGCCGCGTACGCGGGATGCAAGTGAAATAGTTCTTTGAAGAACTGCGTGCGGTCTTCATCGCGTTTTGCGATGGCCCGCTC
Organism: Candidatus Peribacteria bacterium RIFCSPHIGHO2_01_FULL_55_13; assembly: GCA_001788925.1. Taxonomy (GTDB): domain Bacteria; phylum Patescibacteriota; class Gracilibacteria; order Peribacterales; family Peribacteraceae; genus 2-12-FULL-55-11. Next base: position 1,999 of record MFXS01000002.1, on the reverse strand, counting down.
CGTTTCTTCCTTCGCGGCCCATTCTGTATTGAGCGGGAAGAACTTTCCTTCGGGAATGTAGTACCGGGTGTAGTAGTAGGGGAACGCGAACGCCACTGCCATCGCACAGGCCGTAGCCCCCAGTGTGCAGCGCCGGAACCATTTCCGGTGAAAGGGTTGCGCCAGCGCCACCAGCGGAAGGAGCCCAAGCAGAAGCACGCCGGAAAATTTCGTTAGCGACGCGCATGCGATTGCGGCAACCGAGCCAAATACGGCAAGTACCGTTTCATAGCGATGGTTCTTCTGGAGCGGATCACTGTGATGGAATCTGAGAGGGAGCATGCACTGCGGATGCGCCTCCGAAAACGCCGCATGCGGCCACAGGAATTGCACCGCTCCGTACAGCGTCGCAGCGGCAAACGCTATAATAATGACATCAAGATTCACACTCGTCGTAATGGAGAGTTGGATAGGAATGCTCGAGGCGATGTACAAGAATGCGATGCCGGAAGGCTTCGATAAAAGATGCAGGTGTTTCAAAGTTGCCCGGAGCAGGAAAAACGCAGCAAGCGATGCAGCGAACGAAACGATCTGGATACTGTGCTCCGGGGTGAAGCCGATGAGATACAAAAGGCGAGGCACCAAAAACCCGAGCGGCGGATGATAGCCGTAGAACGTCTCACGGATAGGCGTATAGGGAACTGCCCAGGTGAGACGCTGCACCATCTCGATTTGCGCGCCCGAGTCGTAGCCGATTACGGTGCCATAGCGCCGTACAAGGAGTGATATGCGTCCGACGAGAAATGTCCAAAGAAGTAGTCGCTCTGCGCGCTCAAACGAGAAGCGGGCCTGGGTTGGTGTGTTTGTGTGAATCTAAGAATTATAGCAGAAATAAGCGGAAATTTGAAGAGTTTATCCACGCACAATGCCGTGATTCGTGATTGGTGATTGGTGATTCGAATCACGAGTCACCAATCACGAATCACAATGCATTTTCCACTCTGTTTACTTCTCATTTTTCCGTTCGCTGGTATCCTGCATCCCGCACATGCCCATCCAGCCCCCGTCGAAAAATCGGCAGCAATGGCTTCTCAGTTTGCTCCTCTTCAGTTCGCTCCTCTTTCTTTCGGTCTACTCCATCTCGATGCCGGATTACTTCGGCGATCCGTACAGCGAGGCCAAGGAAGTGCCGCTTTCGGAAATCAGCAAAGGGTACGCTGAAAAGAGCCTGGAGAAGATCACCGTGCGCGACAGCAAGGTTTTTGCAGTCACCCTCAGCGGCGTCATTCTGCGTTCCTATAAGGAGAGGGAGGACACGGCTGCGGAGCTCGGATGGAACGATCCCACAAACCCGACGATCGTCGAGGTTGAGGACCGCGAAGCCGCCAATCGTTTTATTGCCATTCTTCCCGATCTCCTTTTCTTCGTCCTCATCATCGGGGGAGTCATCTGGCTTTTCCGGGGAATCGCCCGCAGTCAGAGCAACGCGATGGCGTTCGGAAAATCCAAAGCGCGCATCGCCGACGTGCGGCAGGTGAAGACGCGGTTCAAAGACGTCGCCGGATGTGAGGAAGCAAAAGAGGATCTGATCGAAGTGGTCGATTTTCTGAAAAACCCGAAGAAATACCTGAGCATCGGCGCGAAGATTCCGAAAGGAGTTCTTCTCGTTGGCGCTCCGGGCACGGGGAAAACGATGATGGCCCGGGCCGTCGCCGGCGAAGCGGGCGTGCCGTTCTTCAGTATCGCTGGTTCGGAATTCGTCGAGATGTTCGTGGGTGTGGGCGCATCGCGCGTCCGCGACCTGTTCCTGCGCGCCAAAAGGAACGCCCCCTGCATCATCTTCATCGATGAGATCGACGCCGTCGGCCGCCAGCGCGGCGGTGCGGGATTCGGCGGCGGCCATGACGAGCGCGAGCAGACCTTGAACCAGATCCTCACGGAAATGGACGGCTTCGAGCAGGGCACCAATGTCATCGTCATGGCGGCCACGAACCGTCCGGACGTATTAGACGTGGCGCTC
>MFXS01000001.1:2841-48506 GCA_001788925.1 Candidatus Peribacteria bacterium RIFCSPHIGHO2_01_FULL_55_13 | reverse complement strand
TGCATCGGTACTGCCGTCATCCACCACGATGATTTCATCCGCAGCCTCAAGCACGGCATGAGACCGGCGGATGATGTCTTCAACGGAACCTTCTTCGTTAAATACCGGTATGATCAAGGAAAGCATGGGGATAGTGTATCTTGAGTGAAGGACCGAAGAGACAAGAGACAAATTAGGACCAAAGAACCTAAGGGCAAATGTTCGAACATTCGGCTCTTGGCATTTGGAATGAATTTGTCTTTTGTTTCTTAGGTCCTTTCCCCAATCAATTGTTCAGCGAGGTGCACGACCCGCTCCGTGTTTCTTCCATCCAGCAACGCCCATTCGTTTCCATGGAGCTTCTGAGCATCGACATGCTTTTGATACACCGCAGCATCCGTCAGCAGTTGCTGGAGTGCCGGCAGGAACTTCTCACGGTTCCGAAGGACAGTCACTCCCGGGGCAGCGGCATAGAGCGGGTACTCGAGCTCGTAGAAGTCGACGACGATGCTCGGTTTCTGTAGCGCAATCGCCTGCGCAACAATGCTGGAGTACGTTGCGACAAAGAGATCGCAGACCGGGAGCAGCTGATAGATGCGCTCGTCATTGATGTGAGCACCCGCGGCATCAGCGAGCGGCTGGTAAATCACACGATCGCTTTTGGGATGCAGGCTCAAGATTACGTATGCACCCGTCTTGGTCATCGTCGTGAACAAGAATTCCATTTCCTGCTTGTGACGGTCCCATGGCAGCAGATCATGCTCGGCAAGCTGCGGAACGGAACAAAGAATCACTTTTGCATGTTCCGGAATGCCGAGTGCCTTTCGCTTCTCCGCGCATGAAACACTTTTGAGCTGCTCCGCGATCGCATCGAGCCCCGGTTTCCCCGTCACCACGAGCTTCTGCGGGGCCATGCCCTGCTCGATGAGATCCCGCTTGATGGCTTCGCTCTCGGCGGCCATGATCTTTGCTGCGCCTCCGCCGATGATCCAGGGTTTTTCCGGCATAATCTCAAGACACTTGGCCGCAAGCGCGGTCCATACCGGATGAAAGAACAGGGGAGTGCCTTTATGGACGCGAACCCATGAAGGAAAGCACCGTCGTACCAGCTTGCGCGGGAGTGTGTGCACGCCGAATTTTTCTTTGAAGCGGCCGATACGCAACCTTGGCTCTGCTGCCGCTTCCGGAAAGCTCATCGCAAAAGGAACGATAAGACTCGGAATGCCTTTACGATTGCCTTCGGCAATGAGCGCTGTTTCGATGCCGATGTTGCGGTCACCGGTGACGACGATCAGGCGTACATCTGGAAAACGTCGCAGGAGTTTGCGGACGCGTGTGCATTCCACCTGCATGCCCCTAAGAGATCGGAAAAAACGTGGGAGGAGATCAAATGTCTTGCTCTTGGCGGTGGAAGAGGGGACTACAAGATCATCTTCCGTTACAGCCTTTACCGGAGAAGACGTGCGCGGAAAGCCATCAGGGGTGACAGCGTCCATTCCTTCAGCACAAGTGAGATCAGTCAGCCCCGCGCGCTTAGAATCGAGACAGAAGATCGGCTGGAAATGTCCGGCGGCCTTAAAGGCCTTCGCAATCGGCATCATCTCCAAAAAGTTCGCCTTCGAAAGCGGAAGGAATACAATCGTTCCTTTGCTCTTATCCATGCTTCTGCGGGAACAAAACATCTTCCACGAGCTCGCAGATGATGTGCTCCACAGCGAGATGCGCCTCTTGCGTGCATTGCTGGTCTTCTCCGGGCACCGCGATCACGCAGTCAGCATCAGTCTTCAGTCCTTTCGATCCCGTGAGTGCGATTGTCACGACTCCTTTCTTTTTTGCCTCTTCAAATGCGCGAAGAATATTTTTTGATGTGCCGCTCGTGGTGATCCCCAGTAGCACGTCGCCCTTTTTTCCATGTGCCTCCACCTGGCGGGCAAACACTCCTTCATATCCTTCATCATTGGAATACGCCGTCAGGAAAGAGGTATCTGTTGTGAGTGCGATTGCGGAGAGCGCCGCGCGTGGACGGTCAATTCGGAGGCGACTCACAAACTCCGCGGCCATATGCTGACTGTCGGCCGCGCTTCCGCCGTTTCCACAGATCAGGAGTTTTCCGCCATTTTTAAAAGATTCCGCAATACTCTCTGCAGCCCTTAGGATTGTCGGTACACACTCTTTTTCTGTCGCAGAAAACGTACGAACGCTGCGCTGCAGATGCGTGTGAACGGTATTTTGGCGGGCATCTTCCATGCACGTACTCTGGCCTACAGAGGTGCATTGATCAACAGGAGAGGAGCGATTAAATCTATGCACTTTGCATGGACGTATCCACCTGGTGCATTCCTTCCATTGCTAATGCCTTGAAAGAAAGCCAATGCGAAGCGGCTGCCGCAACAACTTCATCGCAGCATCGGGCTTGTGGTGGATCCAATTCCGCGCTTGTGACAGTGGCTCCATCTGCACCAAAAAGACACCGAACTTTATCAACCAGAGCACTATTGCGCGCATCTAATATTCCACGTCCAACAAGTGCATTTGTTGCATGTACTACATCAGCAGGCTTCACTTGCCTCAGATCAACGGGGCGGTCCAACATCCTTTCATGATCCATAAAATATGAGGAAAAAATACAAAACTATCTAAGCAAATGGTTGTATATTGTCAACAATATTATACATCTACTTTCTTCGCAGTTTGTCTCGTATGGGAAGTTCAGAGTCATAGACCTTCTTTACGCCGTCGCCACGGGCCTCTTCCCACACGCGGATATCGCGCACGAGGCGAACAAAACCTTGCGGTTCCACCGATGCTGCCTGGTCTGATCCCCACATCGCGCGGTCGAGGGTGATGTGGCGTTCTACCGTGCAGGCACCAAGCACAGCAGCCGCAAAACTCGTGGAAAGCCCTACTTCATGTCCGGAGTAACCGATGGGAACGCCGTAGCGGTCTATGAACGTGGTAATAGCACTCAGATTTAGTTCCTCTATTTTCGACGGGTACGTGCTCGTGCAGTGCAGCACCACTAGGTTTTCTTTTCCGAGAACCTCCACGGCGTGATCGATCTCTTTGAGACTGCTCATACCCGTGGAAAGCAGGATCGGGCGTTTCTTGCTGCGGTGATACTGGAGAAGTTTGTCATCCGTGAGCGATGCGGACGCGATCTTGTAACACGATGGATTGAATTGCTCCATGAAGTCCACGGACGCTTCATCCCAGCAGGAGGCAAACCACTGGATCCCTTTCTCTTTGCAGTGCGCATCGATCTCTCGGTACTCCTTCTCGCCGAATTCGAGTCCGCGCTTGAGGTCCCCATTGGTCGCACCGAACGGGTTTTCCCGCGGGCGTGCCAGCTCTTCCTTCGTGTAGACCACATCCACCGTCCGTTTCTGGAATTTCACGGCATCACATCCGGATTCCGCCGCTGCATCGATCAGTTTCTTGCACACCGCCATGTCGCCGTTGTGGTTGATGCCGATTTCCGCGATTACAAAGCACGGCTGACCAGGGCCGATCAGCTTATTTCCTACTTTGACGGGTTTGATGGAAGACACGGCTTGAGTGTGCCAGATCTCATCGCACTGTCCATCCACCATCCACACTTATTCCTTGTCCCGTCACATAGCTGCTCGCATCCGAAGCGAGGAATAGCAGCGCGCCGACCAGCTCCTTGGGATTCCCGATCCGCCCTAGACACGTCTTATCTTTCAGCTTCTGCACAAACGGATCATCCTTCTTCACTGCATTCGGCCCTTCATCCTGGGTATTACTAAACGGTCCCGGGTGGATGGCGTTCACGCGGATTCCGTGCGGTCCCCAGAAGGAAGCGGCGTAGCGCGTGAGCTGCATCAGAGCCGCCTTTGCAGATCCATAACCTGCAGGGTTCATCTTTTCTGTGCCGGCATAGAGCGCCGGGTCCGGAGCGACGAGGCTGTACATCGTGCAGGTATTGATGATGCTGCCTTTGCCCTTCTTTTTCATGCCGGGGAAGACGGCCTGCATCGCAAGGACCGGCCAGAACATTCCACCCGCCAGATTTTTTTCGAAGTACTCCAGGGGTGCATCTTCCAGCTTGCTGTCGGGTTTATTGAAGCCCGTATCCGGTCCCATCTCATGAGCGTTATTAATAAGAACATCTACTGTGCCCATTTCCTTCATCACCTCACTTAATGTTTTCTTGAATGCTTTGAGGTCATACATGTCCACGGCGTGTGCGGTCACATTCTTCTCTCCATATTTTGCTGCAAGCTCGTCTCGGACGGTGTGCAGTCGGTCTGATCTCCCGAGCATCGTCACCTTTGCGCCGTTTGCGAGTAGCGCTTCACTCATCGTGCGACCAAGAAAGCCGGAGGCTCCGGTGATCAAGACAGTTTTGCCGGAGAGGGAGAAGAGGTCGGATGCGAGCATTGCAGAGCGATGATGCGCTTCAGTGGAAAGAGGATCAATGCGAACGGGGGAGTTTCCGATGAGGGTAGCGTCGTTCCCTCTCCCGGCGGGAGAGGGACAGGGAGAGGGGGTGGCCTTTGAGGGAGAAGTCCTCATGTTTCCTCACGATCTTCATTGGTACTTTCTTTGCTCGTGCAAAAGAAAGTACCGCAAAGAAACACGGGTCGCTTGTGGAAAAGCGCCTACGGATCTCTGCTCGCGTGGCGGAAAACCCGAGGCCCACCCCATATCTCCTTCCTGCGGGTTTTCATTCGCCCCGCTCACAGGATCCGTGACGGCGCTTTTCCAATGCGACCATCTACTTTTCACTAAAAGTGTTATCCGCAAAAGATTTGTATGCCTGTAACTGTTCCACCTCATTCCCCGTCTCTCCTCTCGCCGCCTGCATCGTAAATAGCCCCTTAAACTCAATCCTCTTCAATTCCTCCGCTACCGCCACAAAATCCGTATTACCCATTCCCAGTTTCACTGTTCCGCCACCACGTTTACGGTCTTTGATGTGCACGGAGCCGATGCGGTTGCCGTACGCAGAGAATTCTTCATGCGGATCGTAGCCGAGTGAAGCACTGTTGCCGGTGTCGTAGGTCACACGGATAAGAGGGTGGGGGAGTTTCCAGAGCAGAATCGGGAATTCTTTCGGAGAGAGCGACGTTTCCAGGTGCAGCTCCATCTGTAGTTTCTCCAGGATCGGGATTACTTTGAGAAGCGCAGCAGCCATGACCTCAATCTCCTCCACGTTTTTCAGCGCGGAGTTATCGAGCAGCGGAATGCCGAGGTGACCAGCGCCGAGAAACTTCGCCTGACGGAAGAGATGTTCGAGAAGTTTCAGACGCTCGGCACGCTCATGCTCCGTACAGCGCACGAGCGGCTGTTCCATAAACGTATCGGCGCAGATGGAGGGGATGCGTACGCCATGCTGGTCCATCAATGCTTTTAATTCTTCGATTCCTTCCTTTGTTCGAAGCGGATTGATGTCTGCTCCGTACGTATCATCGATCCATTCGATGGCAGGGATACCCGCTTCTACCGCGCGCGGGAATTCATCACGCCACGAAGTACGAGGAAAGCATTGGATGCGGTTGTCCTCCGGAGGGCTGAGGCGGCCTTGCATGACGGCTAGGTGAATCATGACAGGCTAAAGCTTACCTAAGCATGTCACGCTGAGCGTAGTCGAAGCGCGACATGCGTCAAAAAATGTGTCGTCCTTCGACTACGCTCAGGATGACACATTTTTCTTTCTTTTCTTTGCCGCAAGTAATTTATCCGCAAACTCCCGCACTGCGCCCTTTCCGCCTGCGGTGGAAAGAACCACATGCGCGGCGTGCATCACATCGGGGTGCGCATCAGCCGTGACTACCGGGAAGCCGACGAGTTCCAGACATGGCAGATCATTCACGTCGTTCCCGAGATAGGCGACATGCTGGAGATCAATCTTTTCTTTCTTCACGTACTTCTTCAGGAATGCCGCCTTGTCGGAAAGTCCCTGGTAGCAGGGGAGCTTGAGTTTCTGGCAGCGTGCCATCACAACAGGGTGTTCTTCCGTGGAAAGGACAATCATCGGGATTCCAGCTCTGCGCATCGCCGCGATTCCGAGGCCGTCGCCGCGGTTGCAGCGCACGGATTCATTGCCGTTTGCTTTGGTTGCTACCGTGTTATCGGTCATGACGCCGTCGAAATCAAAGACCACGAGATCCACGTGGTTCGGCCAGTCCTGGATTTCGCGCCGGACGACCCAGCGCAGAAGATCCACCTGGGCGGGCGTATCCACCTGGAACGAATGCATCTCATCCATTTCATAGACGGAGATTTTTCCTCCCATCCGATTACTGTCGCGCCGCAGAACCTCAGTCTTGGTCACATAGATCGATCCGTTTTCGCGATGCTGCACTTCCATGTCCTGTTCGCGCTTGCGGGTGTGGTAGTCGTAATTGAGGGATTGCGGTCCCGCGGGAGTCGCATTCCAAATCAACACGTGATTGCGAGTTGCGGAGAAGAGGGAATCTGCATCTTCCTCGATCAATTGCCGCACGGCGTTATCAATATCATCGTGCTTGCGTACGGGAGACGTGCACTGCAGGAAGACAACGAGATCCGGATCGGCTTTGCCTTTTTTGCGGCGTTCATCGAGTACGTGGATCAGCGCGGATTCACTCGTCGCTTTCGCGTTTGAGATTTCGTGAGGACGCTTGATCGCGGTGGCGCCGTACTCCTTCGCTACCTTTGCTATCTCCGCATTGTCTGTGGAGACAATCACTTCCTGCACACTCTTCGATCCGCGTGCATGCAGAATGCTGTGGGCCACGAGCGGAATACCCGCAAGCGGCAGAAGATTTTTCCCGGGAACGCGCTCGGAGCCTCCGCGGGCGGGAATGATGACGATGACGGAGGGGGGTTTTACTGGAGACATAGATGCAACAAGGGCTATGGTACCATCGTCCGCACGCATGACGTCATTCTTACCTCTGTTTCCCGGCAAATCATGGATTCCGTGGATTACGGTTTTTGCAGGGTCCGCACTGATTGCGGCACTGCCGTTTTTCCTCTTCCGATACACGATGGGCACGTGGCTCCCGGAAATTTTGCCGCAGGTTTCCTCCGATGCACTCTACTACGTCAAACAGATGCGCGAAGTGGTCGACGGCCATCCGAGCATCGGCAATCCCTTTATCCGCGAGTATGCGGATGCGCACTTTCCGGGACTGGTGCTTCCGATGTGGCTGGGGGCGGTGCCGGGAATTCTCGGTCTTGGTGTGAACGGCATGTTTGCCTTCAACACGATTTTCTATGGCGTGCTTGGCGGCGTTCTTCTCTATGTACTGTGTCTTAAGCTTACAAAGGGAAACCAGGTCATTTCTGTGGGGACGGCGCTCATCGGCGTTCTTTCCCTCCATAATTTCCTTATCCGTCCGGTTCTGCAGATGGTGTACCCCGCGCTGGCACTCTTTCTCCTTTGCCTACTCAGCGTTCTTCAGGAGCCGCATCAGGCGCGACGATACGCGTGGCTCGGACTCGTCATGGCATTCGCGTTTTACCTGTATCCGCACCTGTGGATGCCGATATTCGCCGCGATCGGTTTTCTGTTTCTCCGGGCGCTGCGGATGCGCGATGCAAAAACCGTGCGGTACCTCATCGTCATGGGCATCGGCATTACAGTCGCATGCCTTCCGCAGATCCTCAATATCATCCAGCTTTTTTCCGATCCTGCTGCGGTATCCCTCAACTTCCGGAGCGGCATGGTCGAGACGCATCGGGTGCTCCCCATCACGCTTCTGAACCTCAAATACATGATCCTGCTCGTTGCGGGTCTTCTTTTTGTCCGCACGCGGAGAGCGCTGTCTCCTTCCGAGCTGACACTCCTCTTCATCGGGGGCGGCATTCTTGCTGCGGCAACAAGCAATGTCGTCACAGGAAAAGAAATGGATTTCGATTCACATCCTCTGTGGATTTCCTTCTTCATCAATGCAGTCGCCATTGCGGTCTTTCTCTCCTCGTATACAAAAAGCATCGGTCTTGCGCGCGCGGTAAGCGCCATCATGGTCTGCGCTTTTTTCTTCACCACAACCGCCCGTACGGTGCGGAATTCCTTGCCCTACCTGTGGCGATTCGACACCGTTGCAGCGCAGCAGCTACAGGATTACCAGCGCATATTTTCTTTTTTGCAGAATGCGGACCCTCCCGTGAGCGTCATCCTCGCTCCAAATCTGATCAGCAATTATGTCCCCATTTATTCCAATGATTACGTGTTCTTCGACGGATGGGCGCTTCTCCATGTGATTCCCGACGACGAGCTTCTGGAAAGATTCCTTACGCAAAACGCTGATGCGATTACCACAGATACCCTTCGAGACGACATCACCTCCGTTGCCGGATGGGGACCGGGTCGCGCGGCACGATACCAAAATGCATATGGCGGACAGGTGAAGCCCATCACATTCTTTGGCGGAGAGCAGTTCATCCAGTCCGCCATGATCAAGCACCGTGCAATCCAGTCACAGTACGAAGCCTATCTCCAGAAATATCACGCGAAGTACGCCATTACCGATACAGAGGCGCAGGATAATCCGCGGATTCCCGGCGATGCGTCTGTCATCTATACCGATGATCGGTTTACGATGTACCGACTGTGACCCAGGGGCGCTTGAGCGGATCTTTTGGATGCGTATTGCCCAGCTTCCCTTTGAATGCTGCAGGTCGGTAGATCCTCCGGGGATCTTGGACGTGGAATTTTCCCGAGACACAATCGTCTCTCACAAAAAACGCATTCACGCCATTCGGGTCCGTTCCCACGAGCGTGTATCCCTTCGTTCTTGCGAGTCCCACGAATGCTGAAAGACTCGCACCGTAGTAATCCGTCTTATCCCATTGGAATGCAGGAGCGTACGGGATCGTCACGGGCGGCTCGTACGGGATGCAGGCGTTGTATTCGATGATCACGACGCGGGGAGAGTAGTGAGTGATCGCCTTCCACACCCAGTAGTCGTTGCCGTCGATGTCGATAGAGAGGAGATCGAATTCCTTCGGCACATCATATTTCGCAAAGAGGGATTCAATATTTTCCGCGGTGATAAATTCTTTATGGAGATTGAGCACGGCATTTTCGTGGCTGCCATCCATCAGGAGCCCTTTCCACCTTTTATGCCTGGAGAGATATCGCGTATTGCACTCGATACCGTCTTCCACGCCGAACTCCACGAAGTATGCATTCCTCGTACCAATCATCGCGAAGATCGCAGCGATCATCCCATCCTCACCGTTTTGAGAATATTCATGGCGTTCAATGAAAGGAACCCGACGCGCAAAAAGATACAGATTCATCAGCGGAAACTTCAGATGTTGAGGCACCGGAAGGATCACAAAGGCAAAAAAGAGACCACGGATCCAGAAAAGGGATTTGAGCAGGCGGCGGTAGAGGCGATGCGGAAGCATGAGAGGGCTAGAATACTAGAGTACTTGGAAACCTCGTGCCTCTAGTACTCTAGTATTCTATGCCTAACCTCATGCGCGTCTGCATTCTCCAAACCGTGCTCGATCCCTATAAAGGGGCAAATCACCTGCCGCTGTTTGCGGCAACGTCCGAAGTTTCTTTCACGATTGTTTGTAATCGGAGCAAAGCCCGGAAAGACGATCTTCCCGCCAATGTCGACGTCATTACGGTTCCCGGCCGCATCGGACCGTACTACTACGGATGTGCTGATGCGCTTTTTGCCAGAAGCGTTCTGCGGCGGTATCCGGCATCGGATCCGTTCTGGAAATCGTTTGATGTCCTGCATCTCAATCAAGTCATGGGCCCTGCGTTCCGAAGATTGCAGGGGAGCGGCGTACCGGTTCTTTTTACGATCCATCATCCGGTGACAGCAGACCGAGAGATTGCTCTTCAAGAATCCGGCTCGGTTCAGGGCATCCTTTGGCGCATGAAGTACGCACTCCTCATTTTCTGGCAAAAGCGGATGTGTACCTCGTGCGATCGCGTGATGACGGTTTCCAAGACAATCTCCGATCGGTTGAACAACGAATATCATTGCCCGCTAGACCGTATCTCCATCGTGCCCAACGGCGTCGACGGAACGGTCTTTATGCCTTCCACAGAAGCACCGCTGTTTGATGTCATCGCTCTGGGGTCGTTCATGCATCCACGCAAAGGATTCCGTTATCTTACGGAGGCGTACCGTGCACTTGCTGCGAAGGGGTACCGTATCGCGGATGTCGGGCGCAGATCCGACGAGCAGATTGAAATCTTGCGATCCATCCCTGGCGTGACGATTCACGGGACTGTTGATCAGCCGACAGTGCGCTCACTAGTACAGCGGTCCTCCGTGCTCATCTCTACCTCTCTCTACGAGGGGTTCGGATTATCTCTTATCGAAGCGCTCGCCTGCGGCCGACCCGCGTTTGCCTTCGGCGGGGGGGCAGTGCATGAAGTCCTTGCGCCGATCGATGCATCGCTCGTCGTGCCCGCACGCGATACCGGCGCACTGGTGCGACGCATCGACGCGTTCCTGCGGCTCCCGGCACAGGAGCGCAAGCAGTGCGGTGCGCATTTCCGTACGGAAGTTCTGAAACATTACCCACTTGAAGTGTCTGCCCATCTTCTCCGGCAGTGCTACGGGCAACTCAAACGCGCTGCGGTAAGGCAGGCGACATAAACAGAGACGGCGGACATCACATCATCATCGATTGCGATGACGCCGTGACGGAAGCGCCGGGTCGGGGATTCTTCGGGAAATTTCCGGTCACTGCCATCAATTTCTCGACATCCCGCTCGTACTGCTGTTCCCACGGGATGGGGCTCGGGAGAAAGTAGAACTGGATGACGTCGCGGAAAGCATGCTCCGGACGTACGGCGCGGTGGAAGAAGTTCATGTCAAAGAGCGTTCCATCTCCGGGTTCCGCATCAAAATGGAAGGGCCGGTAGGGAAGATGGTGCGCCGCGGCGAATTCCTCAAGGTTCGCGAAGCGTTCATCCTTGAACTGACCGAAATATCCCGCACGCCGGTAGGCCATGGTATCGGCAAGGGTCATGAATTCCGTCGCGCCCGTCTCGACATTTGCTGGCGTGAGATGCAGGAAAAGCTTGCAGGTATGCGGAGGGAAGGAATCGCTGTGCCACAGCCACGAACCTGCGACCCGCTTTGCCGGGAATGTTCGAAAGCAGGTTATCCATTCAATGCGATAGTGACCGCGGAAAAAACGGAGCAGAGCATCATGGATAGCCGGTGCGCGGACAGCATCAAGAATATCGGTGCCCAGCGTGCGGAGAGGAGCCCGGATGCGAGCGGCGAGATCGCTCTCCTTCGGACGCTCAACCACACTGTCGTTACGCTCTAGGAGTTCGGTGATGGTCTGCGAGTACGCACGAGCTTTGTCGGCCGGAAAAATGCGCGGGAAATAGGCGGCACCTTTTTCCTGTAGCGGGGATGGGGGGAGGTCCATTGTCCCATGCTCTGCCGCATATCGTGCCGCGCATTCGCGAGCGTAGCGTCCATACGCATTGTTGATGCTGAACGCGAGCGTGTTATTCCACCGTTGGTAGTAGAACGACGTGCGACGGATGCGCTTGAGAAGAGCATCGGCGGAGGCGTGCAATACCGGGAGCATACGGTCACTATAGTGGAAAGAAATCGCGCAGTGCAATGGTTGCTTGACCCGGAGCAACTCCGTATAGTGCTGGGACTGCGGATTTTCCGCTGTGCCTATGGACAACGTTTTGCCTATACCTTCCCCGGTTCCCCCTTTGATTCGCAAGAGTCGCCTGGCAAAGATCCGTAAGAAAGCGTGGTGGTTTGCCTATGATGTAAAACAGGCGTTCTATCAGCTGCTGCGCGTGGATCTCCTACGGCTTTTTGTCACCGCCATCCGCTATGTGTATTACGTCCGTCTGCGTCGACGCTTGCGAACACTGGATTCTGCCACAGGAGACATCGGGCATAATACGGTGTTCCACAATAAGTTACAGATGGGGAAGATGAAACATCTCGGAGGGAACCGCTCCGGCCTTCTTGCCTATCCTCTCTCCGCGATCCACATCAGCCGCTCGTCTCCCGTTCTCTGCATCGGGCCGCGCTCGGAAGGGGAGCTCTTGAACTTGATGGGTATGGGATTCCGCAATGTCCGAGGACTGGATCTCATTTCCTACTCGCCCTGGATCGATCTGGGCGACATGCATGCCATGCCGTACGCGGACAATGCATTCGGGATTGTGACCATGGGATGGGTGCTTGCGTACAGTCATGCCCCGACGAAGGCGGCGCTCGAAGCCGTGCGCGTTACGCGCAACGGCGGCTTGATCGCGGTGGGAGTGGAATTCCGGCTGGAAACAGCGGCGGAACTGGCGATAGCCGGCGGTTATGAGGTCTGCGATATCAAACGACTGGAATCGGTCGCGGAAATTCTTTCGCTCTTCGCGCCTCACGTCGATCGCGTGTTCTTCACGCATGATGTTCCGTCGCCTCCTCAAGGAAAGTGGCAACTACTAGTCATTTTTTCGGTGAAGAAATAACCGCATGTCCGTGCCTTTGCCTTGCGCGGGCACTGTCCGTGCGATAGCGTAAATCGGTATATATATGCAACTGCAGCCCTCCTCGACATTCGGGAAACTGGTCTATCTTTTGCGGCGGATTCACATCCGCCCCATTCACATCATCATACCGATTTCGTTTGCGGTTCTCGCGGCGACGTTCGAGGGCGTGGGCATGGGACTCCTCGTTCCCATCCTGAACGGATTCCTGAAACAGAGTTTCTCCTTCGTGACGGACACGCCCGTGCTCGGTGACATCATGCAGATGCTGCCTCCGGCGGTTCTTGCCAATGATCGTCTGCTCTTTGCGGTGCTTCTCGGCAGTTTCATCTGCATCTACATCCTCAAAAGCCTCCTGCGGCTTCTCTCCGTCATCAGCATGTCGTACTTCTCGGAGCGCACCATCCATCACCTGCGTAAGGAGCTCTTTGCGCGCTACCTGAGCTTCGGCAAGTTATTCTTCGATACCAGCAACATCGGGCACCACGGCGTGGTGCTCCTGGAATTTTCGCGCAAGGCCCTGCAGCCGCTCATCGGCATCGACAAATTCATCAATTCACTTTTCGCGCTCTCGGCCTACCTCGTTGTGATGCTGCTGATTTCCTGGCAACTCACCATCATTGCGATTCCGCCATTCCTCCTCCTCCATATTCTCGTGAAGACGGTGGTGGTGCGGCTCAGAAACCTCTCCCACATCACCACGGAGCGCGGTTCTGCGCTCAACAAGAAATCCATCGAGATCCTTTCCACCATGCCCCTTGTGAAAGCGTACTGCACGCAGCGGCTGGAGCAGCAGCACTACACCCAGATCAGCGACCAGAAAGCCCGCCTGGATTTCCGTGGCAACATCCTGCTTTCGTTCATCCAGCCGATCCAGGAAACCGTAATGATTCTGGTCGTCGCGACCATTTTCGGAGGTGCTCTTTTCATCTTCGGCCGCAGCCAGATCGCCTCCGCGCCGGCGCTCATCGTGTACTTCTACGTCGTAGTCAATGCCACCAGCAAATTCGGCATGGTATCGGGATTCCGCGGCGTGATGGCTCACACCGCGGGGCCGCTCGATGCGGTGCTCACTGTTTTCGATGACACCGGAAAATTCTTCGTGCGGGGCGGGAGCACGCCGTTTTCCGGGATGACGACGGGAATCGCCTGCAGGGATCTTTCCTTCTCCTACAACGAACGCATGGTGCTCAAGAATCTTTCCTTCACCATCGATAAAGGGAAGATGACGGCGATCGTCGGCCCCTCTGGAGCGGGCAAGAGCACGCTCATTCATCTCCTGATGCGGTACTACGATTGCCCCCCGCAGTCGATCTTCATTGACGGGCAAGACATCCGTTCCTTCACGCTCGAGTCCTACCTGGCGCATGTGGCGATCGTCAGTCAGGAGACGTTGCTCCTCCATGATTCCCTGCGCAACAACATCCTCTACGGGCTTGAAGATGTCACCGATGAAGCGCTACAGGAGGTGCTCCGCCGCGCGCGTCTCTCGGAATTCATCGAGCGGCTGCCCCAGGGGATCGCAACACTCATCGGCGATCGCGGCGTGAAGCTCTCCGGCGGGGAGAAGCAGCGCGTTGCCATCGCCCGGGCGCTTCTTAGGGGCGCGGAGATCCTCATTCTCGACGAGGCGACGAGCTCGCTGGATAGCGGAACGGAGAAACTCATTCAGGAAGCCATCGATGAGGCCATCACCGGCCGTACCGCGATCGTTATTGCGCACCGGCTCTCCACTATCAAACATGCCGACAAGATCATCGTCCTCAAGGACGGGCAGAGCGTGGAAGAGGGCACGCTCGAGGAACTTCTGGATCGCAAGGAGCTCTTTCACCGGTTGTGGGAGGAGCAAAAGTTTTAACAGCCGACGAACGCCGTCTGCTTGCGTCTGCGTCTACGCTTTTTCCAGTTGTCCTTCTTCTTCCACAGGAAGTATTTGATGTCTCTCGTGAGCATCATCAGCCGGTTTGCACCGAAGAGGGGCTTGCCCTTCACGGCATACGTCACGCCGTCGATGAAGCGGACACGCCGAAATCCTTTTCCACGAAAGAGATACGTATCAATCACCGGCCATACACCGGGATCCGTGGAATCATGAAAGGCGATCACTCCGCCTGGCACCAGGTGTGGTTCCCAGAGTGTGTAGTCGAGATGCACAAATTCGTATTCATGTGCGCCGTCGATCCAGAGAAGTTCGATGGGCTCTGTCCATCCGATGGCAGCATCTTTGGAAGTCATGGGGTGCGGCGTGACCAATGATTCGATCCCCGTGGCTTTCACGTTGCTCTGGAATTCGGGGAACGTGTAAACGTCACCGTGCTCGGAGGAACCTGTAAACGGGTCGATTGCGTGCACTTTTACTCCCGCGCCATCGCGCGATCCTTGCCCGAGACATGCGGTGGATTTTCCCTTCCAGGAACCAATTTCAACGATGACACCTTTGCCGGTGCAGCGACGTGCCAAACCGTAGAGTAAAGATGCCTCTTTGCGCGTGAGCCAGCCGGGGATGCGTTCTACAAGGGCACGGTCGAATGCCATGGGCGCAGTATAGCGAGGTTATTTTTTTGAAGAGAGTGCTTCCTTCATGCGTGCGGCAATAAACACGTCGGTTTTCATGCGTGCCTCGTAGGTGCGTCCACCGATATGGGGCGTGAGGAGCACATTCCCATGCGTTTTGGCGTACCGCACCAGAGGATGCTTCGAACAATCGGTGCCGAATTGCATTTCTCCCGCAAGAACGTCTCCCGCGTAGCCGGTAATGGTCTTGGACTTGAGCGCACGGAGGAGCGCATCCTGGTCCAGGATTCCACCCCGTGAAGTATTGAGCAGCACCGCAGAGGGTTTCATCTTTTTCAGTTCCGCGCCGCCGATCAGATTCTTCGTTTTCTCCGTGAGGTGCACATGCAGCGAGACGATATCGCTGGTGCGTAGCAGGATATCCATGGACACCTGCCGACATACCGATTTCGGTATTTTTTTGATATCGCATCCGATGACATCCAATCCGAAGGCCTTGCCATATCCCGCCACAATCGTTCCGAGTCTTCCGACGCCGATAACGCCGAGCGTTTTCCCCTTCAGCTCCGTTCCGGCGAAAGGTTTCCCGTTCCACATTCCTCCTATGACGTCATTCGCCGCAGGGACGATGTGGCGCAGCAGCGCAAGGAGCAGCCCCCAAGTGTGTTCCGCCGTAGAGGGGATGGTCCTGAGGAAAGGAATCTCGTGTTTAAGGCTGAGCACGGTGATGCCCAATGCTTTTGCGGCAACAAGATCAATGTGGTCCGTGCCGGTTGCGGGAGTCGCGAGAATCTTCAGGTTCTTTGCCCGTTTCAAGATGTCGGCGGTAAACGTGATGCCAAGTTGCGCCACGACAATGTCATATTTCCCAATCATGCCGGTAATCTGTTTTTGATTAGGTGTTGCATAGGCAACGCTGCCGAGGGATTCCAGAATCCGTTTGCCTTCAGGAGCGAATCCCTTGCCGATAGTACAGAGAATCTTGAGTCTTATCACATCGGCAGGATAGCATTGCTGCCGCATGCCGCGCATCCTCCTTCTTACCAGTACATTTCTCCGGCATCAGTATTTCATCCACGCCCTCTGCCGACAGCTCGATGTCATCGGCGTGTGGCGTGAAGAGAAATCATTCAAACCCGAAGAGTATGCGGGCAACGACGATGATCGTGCAGTGATTGCCAAGCATTTTGACGCACGCGATCGTTCCGAGGAACAGTACTTCAAAGAATGGGGTGATCAGCAGCTGCCGCGGAACATGGTCGTTCATGACCTGCCGCCCAACACTATCAATACACCCGGTGAACTTGCGGCGATGCGCGCACTGCAGCCCGAACTCATCCTCGTATTCGGCAGCGGCATCCTGCGAGAGGGCATCATCGAAGCGTTTGCCGGAAAGATCATCAATCTGCACCTCGGTCTTTCGCCCTACTATCGCGGATCGGGAACGAATTTCTGGCCGCTGGTGAATGGCGAACCGGAGTATGTAGGCGCAACCATCCATTACCTCGATGCCGGAATCGACAGCGGCGACATCATCTGTCATGTACGACCCACCATAACTCCGGAAGGCGGTCCGCATGACCTGGGAAATGCGGCGATCATCGCCGCGGTCGAGGCATTGCCGGCGGTTGTCAGCGCGCATGCGCGAAGAACCATCCACGCCGCTCCTCAGCGTACGGATATCGGCAAACTGTACCTCCGAAAGCACTTCAACGCGGATGCCGTCCGGACGCTCTATGCAAATTTCGCTCGTGGCATGATCCTCGATTACTTGCGTGAGAAGGACGCGCGTGACCGTGCTTTGGATCTTCTTCCCGTGCCGCACGCGTGAGCGCACCAAGGATCTCCGTCGGGTATCCGTGTGCCGTTGTCATGTATCACTACATCCGTGATGCCGATGACTCTCCCTTTCGCGGTATTTATGCATTATCGACCATGGATTTTCAGCGCCAACTTGATTGGTTTACAGAGCGATATCGCATTATCCATTATGATGAATTTGTCGCCGCCGTTCAGGGAAAGCATTCGTTCAATGAACCTGCCGCGTTGTTGACGTTTGATGACGGACTCCTAGATCACTACAGAACGGTATTTCCCATACTCCGCGATCGCGGTCTTAGCGGTGTTTTCTTTGCATGCGACGGAGTGTTCACGGGGAAGGCCGTGCTCCTCAATGTGCATAAAATCCATCTCATTCTCTCCGCCATCGGCGACGCGGCGTTTATGGCTTCGGTGCAACGTGGTCTTCAGCGCATTACAAAACGTTATGTCCTCGACACCAAAAAACGTGAGGGGCTGTATCCGAAAGATCTCGATTCCATCGCGGCGGTAAAGACATTTCTCAACTACCAATTGCCGTACGATATCTGCGATGAACTTCTGGATGCGCTTTTCCGTGAGCATGTGGGGGATCCCGCAGTAATCGCGCGAACATTCTACGTTTCACCGCAGCAAGCCAAGGAGATGGCGCTTGCCGGCATGACATGGGGCACCCATACTCTGACGCATCGGGTACTCTCTCGCCTGGATGCCGCAGAGCAGAGGGGGGAAGTGGAAGGCGGCATCGCGGCAGCGAGGGATCTCACCGGTCAGATCGATGTTCCATTCTGTTATCCGTACGGTGGAGTACATACCTTTAATGACATCACGAAGGACATACTGCGGTCTTGCGGGTATTCCATGGCATTCGCCGTTCGGCGATTCCTTACGCATGCGAACACCTGCGACGCTCTGGATATCCCCCGTCATGACGCAATTGCCTTCCCACCTGTGGCATCGCATGCGCCAAATTCATGAATTGGACGGTCGTTTATGCTCAATTTTTGTGTAAACGGAGGAGGGATTCAGCCGTCGCAAAATCTACTGCATCATTGATGTCAATGCTGCGGTCTCTGGGCATGATGTAGGCGCGAGAATTTTTCCCGAACATGTCACCGGCGCGCAGAAGCTCTGTTTTTGTCAGATAGATCGCGGTATTTCTTTTGAAGACCGGCTCTCCGGTATTGCGATGCGCCGATTCCTTTCCTTCCTCTTCAAAAAGCGGAAAGATGCAGTTGTCCTTGATACGCTTAAGTTTCGGAACGGAAAAATCCACGAGTTCCACCATACTCATCACTGAATCGGCACCAGTCTGTGCGGCGATGCGGATTGTTGCATCAATGTCTTCCCCGGTGCGCAGCGGAGATGTCGGTTGTAGGATCATGGCGTAGTCGAATATCTTGCTGCGGTTCTTCTCCATCCATTCCAACGCATGCGCCATGACGTCGATGGATTTGCTGGAGTCTTTTGCAAGCATTGCAGGACGTAGAAACGGTACATCTGCGCCAAGATCTTTTGCCATATTTGCGATTTCCTCATTGTCGGTCGAGACGATGCATGTCGTGAGAAGTTTGCTCTCCTTTGCGGCGGCAATGGTGTAGGCGATCAGTGGTTTTCCCAGGAGTGCTGCGATATTTTTCCGTGGTATACCCTGCGATCCTCCTCGCGCGGTAATGACGCCAAGAACAGAGATGCCTTTAGGCACGGTCGCTTTCGTGAAAATATTTCTGGGTATAGAGAGGGATCTTCGCAAGCATATTTGCGATGTAAGCACATGCGTCTTTACGGTAATACACGTCACTCATGGGATACTTTCCGTGCTTGAGCTGCATCTCAATCGCCGTGCGAATAGCATCGGCGTCCTCGGCAGCGTCTTGGACATTGGGTCCGCGCGTGCGGCCGTCTTGGCGATGTCCGATATTTACTGCAGGGATGCCGAGATAAGAGCATTCTTTGATGCCAGCGGAAGAGTTTCCGACGAGACAGGCGGATTTCTTAAGCAGAGCAACAAATTTATCTGGCTGGAAGTATGTGATGAAGTGCATGTGGGCGGGGCGGACTTTCTCTCGAAACACGCGTATCGCCTTCGCGACGTCATCCGTTCCTGCATCGACGTTCGGCCAGAACCACACAGTCTGGATTCCCATGGTATGAATAACATTGAGCAACGTTTCTGTATGCTTGCGATTGTCCTTCTCACTCGTGATGGGATGGTACATCACCATCAGGAGGGGCTTTTGAAGATTGAGATCAGATCCCACGCCTCTTTGGTTGAGTTCTGCCGAGGTGATCTCCGCGTCGT
This sequence comes from Candidatus Peribacteria bacterium RIFCSPHIGHO2_01_FULL_55_13, assembly GCA_001788925.1. Taxonomy (GTDB): domain Bacteria; phylum Patescibacteriota; class Gracilibacteria; order Peribacterales; family Peribacteraceae; genus 2-12-FULL-55-11. Next base: position 29,439 of record MFXS01000001.1, on the reverse strand, counting down.
GTTCCGCAAGTTGCTCCAGCTCTGGGCACCCCGAAACGAAGACGTATTTCGGGTCCTCTCCCATCTGCCGCACGCGGGCTGCAGATTTTTCATTGGTGGTGAAGTGGATGTGTGCGATTTTTGTGACGGCGTGACGCACGCTTTCATCGATACTGCCACTCAGGTCTCCGCCTTCGAGATGAGCAATCGGAATATTCATGTATCCGGCTGCGACGGTCGCCGCAAGCACCTCATAACGGTCCCCGCGGATGAGCACGATGTCCGGTCGCAGATTATCGAACGCCGTTGCGAACTCCGTGATGCCGATGCCAGTCGTCTTCGCCATAGCCACCGTGCTCCCTCCCGCAAGTGTCATGACGATTTTGGCATCACACCGAATTCCATCTTCCTCCATGGCGGTGAGCACGTCGCCGTACTGGGGAAGGATCGCCGATGCGGCAACGGCGATTTTGAGCTCAAGTTCGGGATGCGCGCGGATGGCGCGGATCAACGAGCGGCTTCTCGCGTAGTGGATCTGTGAGGTGATGACGAAGCAGACAGTGCGTTTTTTCAGCATATTACTGCAGGATGTTTGAGGCTATAGGATCGTACTTATGCAGAGCTTTGGCAATCCTTTTGCCGAGGACTTTTTGCAGTGCATCGCTGCGCATCCCACTCGCTCCCATAGCGGGGCGCATGGCATAGATCGCATCTTCGGTAAGCACGCTTCCCGCGGAGAGGTCACGTCCGGCAACGAGCATTTTTCCGAAATAGGGGCGGTACGCGTTCGTCGCACCTTCCAGCTCTCGATTCAGATCGCCAAGAAAAGGGGAGGCATTCACGTCCTGAAACGACCGATTGCGGATGGCATCCACCATGCTGCGCATTTCAGCGGGAGTCATAGATACTTTGTGATCCGATCCCCAAAGATCCCGAGAAAGGGAAAAATGCTTTTCAATGATCCGCGCACCGAGCTTGACCGCGGCAAGCGAAGCCTCCGGACCAATAGAATGGTCCGAAAATCCGATGACTGCATCCGGATATGTATGGATAAACCGCGTTATCGAGGCGAGATTGAATTGTTCCTGAGGACAGGGATACTGCGATACGCAGTAGAGCACGCCGAGTTGTGGGCATTGTTTGCCAATCGTGGCAACGACTCTGTCGAGTTCAATGAGGCTCACCATTCCCGTGGAGATGATCACGGGCTTGCGGGTTTCAAGCATTGCATGGAGCAGGATGTGGTCCTGCACGTCTGCGGAAGATACTTTCCAAAATGGGGGGTTCAACGGAATGATTTTGCGAAGGGCTCCGCGGCTCATCGGTGTCGTACAAAAGAGAATGCCCCGATGATGGCAGTGGTCCTGTACCTCGCGCCAGAACCGCTCAGGCGTCGCTTCCGTGTTCCGCTTCACCCAGCTATAGCGATCACTTGCCTGGAAATGCGGAGAGACGATGTGCGTATCGAGCTGCTCGTCTTCCACAGTATGCGTCTGAAATTTTGCCGCATCCGCGCCGGCATCCGCGGCAGCATCAATCAATGTTTTGGCATTTTCGATATATCGCTCCACCGGCTGGTCGGCTTCGGTCTGGATGAAGTTCTTGCCGATCTCCGCGATGACAAATACATTTTCCCCCGGAGTCGTATTTTCGGTGCGTGGAAAACCCATCGCTACGAGTATATTCGCGCACTCCTTACTTGCGAAACCCTTGATCCCCGGCTGATACTCATTCTGTGTCGCTTCCCAATTTCTCTCAAACACCGATTCGCGCCATCGTAGCCCGTTTTTCCAGTGATGTGGCACAAAAGACTATCCGAGAGGTGCTCCTCAAGCGTCCGTTTGATTTTTGCGCGGTTCTTTCTTCGGATACCGTGGAGCGACTTGAGAATGTGCCCGAAGAACGTCAGGAGTGGTTCTCCTCCAGTCAGGTGCGCGGATGCGATTATGCGGGGGTGGACTGGAGCCGCGTTACACCGCTTGATGAAGAGCTCATCGAGCGCATGCGCGGTTGTGAGACGGTTTTCATGGACATGGTCATGCGTCTTGAGTGGAAACGCAGTATTCCCTATGCCGTCCGCAAGCAGTGGTATCTGCGACATCTCCAGTTTTGGAACGACTATCTCATCCGGCAGCGTATCAATCTCTACATTTCCGCTTGGATTCCACATGAGATTCCGGATATCGTCATCTATCACCTCTGCAAACTCCGCCGCATTCCCGTGGTGTATTTTCATACGACGACTATGCGGGATGTGTCCTTTGCGGAATACGCTATCGAGGATCCTGCTCCCAAGATTCCGCAGCGCTACGAAGCGCTTCTCCGGGAGTACGCAGGCGTGAAGGATTGGAAAGAGATCCCACTCAGCGCATCGTTCAACAAGCGCTTTGCCTCACTGACGACCCCCGCAGTCCAGAAGCCACCCATTGAGAGCTACAAACGATTGACGTATTGGGGACGCATACGGCGGATGCTGACCGCACAGCCTCTGCTATTTCTCCAGTTTCTCGTCGCGTACTGCACGCCGACGGGGCTGCGTCGTGCGCTCAAGACATGCGAGCGGTGGATGGCGGTTCGCCGGACGAATGCCTATTATGACGCTCATGCCATCAACCCGGATTTCACGCGTCCGTTCGTGTATCTTCCGTTGCACTACCAGCCCGAAGCATCCACGGTGCCTATGGGTGGAACGTACGCGAATCAGTTGTTGGTCGCTGATTTGCTCAATGCGCATCTTCCGGAGGACGTGCTTATCTATGTGAAAGAGCACCCGCGTGCCGGAGGATGGCTGACACGAAGTCCCGGATATTATGCGCAACTACTGGCGATGAAAAAAGTCCGTCTGATCGCGCGCCATGTCGATACATTTCTCCTGCGCGAGCACTGCAAGGCTGTCGCGACGGTGACGGGATCGGCGGGATTCGAGGCGATATTCCGCGGAAAGCCGGTGCTACTCTTCGGTTACCGGTTTTACCAATATGCACGTGGAGTTTTTCGCGTTCGCACAGCGGAAGATTGCGCGAAGGCCGCGCGGGAAATTTTCATGCATCATGCAACTCCGTCCTTGGTTGAATCAAGGCTCTTCCTCAGGGCAATAGAGGAAACATGCATCCATGCCGTTCTGGATCCGTGGAAACTCAAAGTGACGCATTTGTCGGAAGAGGAGCATGTGCGGAAGTGCACCGATGCGATTTTGCAGGAATTGGATGCAATGAATATCAAATAGGCTCGTCGGTTGCTTTCACGAGAAGGCAGAAGCTCTGTGATCGCTTGCGTATCTAGAAATCCCTCCTCCCGGCGGGAGGAGGTTAGGAGGAGGGGGTTGCCTTGAAGGGAGAAGTCCTCATACTTCCTCATTGTCTTTCTTGATACTTTCTTAGCTCGTGCAGAGGTTTAATGTAGCGAAAAAAATAGGGGGCTTTTTTGATATAAGCCCCCTATTTAATTAGTACCAAACCTTAGCTATTGATCTAAAATCATCTTCTGTCTTTTTTATCTTATTTTCCAAGTTTGTAATCTGCCCGTCTTTGTCCCATACCTTTTGCAAGTCGAGGGTCAGATTTTTTACCTCAGCATGGAGAGAAAGATACTCGTCGAAATGCAGCAAAAATTTCATCTCTACGGCGTCAATTTTTGCGATACCAGCTTTCCCTGCATCGCCTTGTGGTACCAACGTCTTCGCTGCTTGCGTCATTTCTGCATGAAGAGCTTCCCACAAGTTAATATTGCTTTGCATTCTCTTTGGAAGTTCTTCAAAGAAAGAGCACGACTGGTTCATAGCAGGTCTTGGTGAGCCTCCGGTTAACTGACAAGAGTACCGCGAGACAGTACAAGTTCTAGTTTGTGAGTTCTTTTTGGAGCAAACATTCCATGGCTCACATGTCCAAGCATCCAGAGTGCAAGAATTTCCAACTCTTGCAGAAGAACTACTGCTTTTCTTTAAAACAATTTTAACAGGACTCCTACGAACAGGATTTTTAGAAGTAGTTTTTTTCTGAATTACGCTGTTGGGGTTAGACATGCGCATCATCTTTCTTTGTGCGGCATCTGATGATCGCTTTGCTTCTGCAACGGGAGAGGTTACGAGAACAAGTAACAGGGCCACAGTTATAATCTTTGATAAATTAATCATAAAAAGGATAAGGAGAATGCAGGGGTTTAAAAGGGTTCCCTGATCGGAAGATGGTCAAGAAAAGTATACGGTCCTGTATTTCAGGTAAGCAATAGAGATTTCTATGTCGGCTATTAATTTCTCAAGATGGGACTATATACAGGGGATAGTCGCCCAAATCAGCCCTCCAAAACTGATGTATAGAGCGATACGAACCTTCCCGCAATCACCCCCCAATCATTCTCCTTCGCATATTCCCGCCCGCGATCTCCGAGTTTCTTCGCCAGATTCTGATCATCCAGCAGCCGGATGATTTTCGCGGAAATTGCCGGGATGTCTCCATCCTGAACAATCAATCCTGTTTCATTGTCGAGCACCGCATCGCGGATGCCCCCAGCGTCGGTAGCTACGATCGGTTTGCCGCAGGCGCTTGCCTCCAGATAGACGATGCCGAAACCTTCAAACTTGTTTTTATCCACGACACGGGGCGTGTGGACATAGATGTCGCAGGTCTGGAAGTAGGCAACGAGATCATCGTCGGATTTTCGTCCTGCAAAGTCCACGTTTGCCGTCAGTCCGAGTTCTTTGGTCAGCGCTTCCAAGTCCGCACGCGCGTTTCCGTCACCCACAATGCCATACATCACGTTCGGATGCTTCTTTAAGACATCCGGCAGCGCCCGGAGGACAAGATCGTGTCCTTTGCGCCCCCATAAACCGCCGACGGTCAGGAGCATCTTCTTTCCCGCGTAGTGATGTTTGATCGATTCCGTGTCGGTTTTCTTCTGGAATCGGTCGAAGCGGACGCCGTTATGAATGATGTCGATCGCGTAGTCTTCCTTCGCCTCTTCGAGGATTCGTTTCTTCGTATATGCACTTGGTACGGCGATTGCATTGGCCTGGCTGAAGCATTTTTTGAGGAGCCACCGTTCAGGCCTATATGTCAGCGGCCGTACGCCGTGTGTTCCCTGGGCGCCCATGACCAGTGGCTTTCCATATTTCTTCGCCGAGCGTGCAGCGGGAATACAATACGGGAAGGAGAAGAGATCATGCACCACATCAAACGAAGAGACATCGAATGTGCGGAAATATCCGGGGCCGTTTCTTTCGAAGATCCGGTACACGTACTTTGGCAATTCGCACCGCACGGAGAAGGGAAGCGCCATCCGGGCCGCAGCCTCCTGCTGATTTTTTGGGAGAAACAATGTGAGATCGATGCCCTGCGCATGGAGCTCGCGCGAAAGCTCAAAGGTGATATTTCCGTATCCGTCTTTGGGCTCGATCGTCGATGAAAAGAGGGCGACGCGCATGGTTTACTGGAAGAGTGGAGCGAGGATGCGGCTGACCATTTCTCCCATGACTCGTGCGCGCTCTTCGCGCGAAGTTTGGTCCGGTCGTAACTGTCCTCCCTCATACGGAACGGTCGTATCTTCCACCGCTTTCATGAAGAGTCGTACCTCACGCAGGGACGGAGTCTCGCCTTTTTCGAAAATCCGTTCCATGGCACTACGACAATCCTCTGCACTGCGGATCATAGAGGTTCCCGGGGCGTACTGGCAGAAGCGATGCCCGAACATCAACACCGGCTTGCCACGGAAAATCGCCTCGAAGCCGGCTGTCCCCGTGATGGTCGCTATCGCTTTTGCGTTATGGATCAGCCGAAGCGAGTCAGCATTGCGCGGGACGAATCGGACACAGGGCAAACCCCGTATGGAACGGTAAAACGCTTCACTCCGGAACAATTCCCCCTGAGAAGGGTGTTCCTTGATGTAGATGGATACGCCCGGTGGTACATGAGCGGCGACCAACTGGACCATGAGTTCCTGATTGGCGAATGCGCCTCCCCGTGGCAGTACGCCATCTTCCGGTTGTTTGCTGAGCGGCATGTAAATGTAGGGCACGGAAAGATCGGGTTCCACGGTGTGTTCATCGTAGAACCGTGCTGTACGGTGCTGTTTGAATTTACGTGTCCAGACGTCCGGAGAAGCGACTGCCTTCAAAAATTTAACGGGGTTGCGGTGCAGGAGCTCCCAGGATTTCTCCATCCATTTGGCGAAAAAGTTTCTTTTTGCCAGATGTTCGTCTCGTTTGCCTGGGGACCATGCCGGAATCATTTGTGTCGTTTGCACGGTATAAAATTCTTCATAGGAAGGAGACAGAGGGATCTGTTTGTTCTGATCCGCATACTCTACCCGCAGTTTTTCCATCGCCGGCAGCAGTTGTTCGGCGGATTTCTCAAAATCTTTTACAAGAAATACGCCATCGACGTTATAGCAACGGTCCAGGAGATATGTGGGGATACCACGCAGCTTGCAGAGATCGTAGATCACCAGATCAAAACACTGATGCGGTGAATGATTGAGGAGATACAGCCCGATCTTCTCCGTACGCAGCAAGTGGTCCCAATAGCGCAAGTGCGCCAAGTACTGACGCTTGCGCTCCGCATACGGAATATCGTCGTTCAGCGCATAGCGCTCGATCATGGCTAAAAACATCGTTTCGCAGTGCGCCATACTTTCGATCAGCCCTGCATCGAGCGGTGCAATGGTATTCCAGTCGACATTTGGATATTGCCCTGCCCGCAAAGGGTTTGCCGGCATCCATACATGTCGTGCAGCCTGAATGTCCGGCGCAGGTTCATTCCGGTTGACGATGGAGATGCACGTTCCGATGTTTCTTCCGGCGAAGGCAGCCTTCAACATCGGTCGGATGCGCGGACCATCAAATGATTTCAGAATGATGTTCAGAGGAGCGGACATCGGTAGTGCAAGGTAGAACGATTATTATTCCCTCTCTTCCGCATTTGTCATGACGAGAGGAAGGGGAGTAGCAGCGAAGTATTCCCGGATGATCTTGCGCATGCTCTCGCGATCCATCGGAGTGAGCTCAGCAGAACTGTAGGCTTTTGGGATAATACGCGGAGTGATGGATGGATCCTCTTTGAAGGGGTCAAGAGATGAACGGACGATGAACATCGTTTCCGTTTCCATTGCGTGCTGTGCCTCTTCCGCGGTCATGAGCAGTTCCTGCATTTTTTCCCCCGGGCGAATGCCGATACATTTGGTCGTTACAGAGGCCGGTTTTTTCCCATACAGCGGAGCCACTTCCTCAATAAGGACAGCGACAAAGTCACTCAGGCGGAATGCCGGCATTTTCAAAATGAAGAGTTCCCCTCCCTGCATCTGTTCCATGGCGGAGAACGTGAGACTGACGGCTTCGGGGATCGACATGATAAAGCGCGTCATCTCCGGATCGGTGATGGTCACGGGGATGCCGTCTTTGATCTGCGAGCAAAATGTGGGGATCATGGATCCGCGCGAACCAAGGACATTTCCAAAGCGGACACTACTGAAAATGATGGGATGCTGACCGCGTGAATACATCGCCGAAGTCATCAGGCGTTCCGCGAGCAGTTTTGTGGCGCCCATGACGTTACTCGGGCTGGCCGCCTTGTCCGTGCTGATGAAAAGCACGCGCTTCACGCCCTGCTGCTCCGCTGCCTCGATGACATTCTGGGTACCGATGACATTGGTCTTCACTGCTTCAAAGGAATTGTATTCGCAGAGCGGGACATGCTTATACGCGGCGCAGTGGAAGACGAAATCCACCCCTTCCATCGCGCGCAGCAGTCTCGGAAAATCACGCACGTCGCCGAGAAGGTAGCGGATGGCATCAATGTCGCCGATTTTCTGACGCATAAGGAACTGCTTGTGCTCATCTCTGGAGAAGATGCGGACGGTCTTGGGATTCTGCGTGAGCAGCTGGCGCACGATCTCCGAACCAATCGAGCCGGTGGCACCTGTGACGAGGATCGTCTTGTCACGGAACAGGGAAGTCATAGGAACGGGTTTAGAGGCGAAGAATGCCATCTTTCACAATTCTACACACACTCGCAACCTCTGCGCGCGAAAGACGCGAAGAAAACGGCAAGGCGACTGTGCGCTCCGCAATCTTCTCCGTGACAGGGAAATCTCCTTCGCCATGCCCCTGCGTGCGGTAGAGCGGCTGCAGATGCAGAGGCGGGAAGTAATTGTTGCAGCCGATACCGTGTGCCCGGAGATGCGCGAGGAGAGCATCGCGGGCCTTCTGTCCGTGCCGGGCAGTCAAATGAGCGACGTATACAAACCAGCTGATATCCACTCCATTCTGCACAGGCGCCGGCCTGATGTGTTCGTTCAAGGGTTCCAATTCTTCCTTGTACCATTCTGCGATTTGCCTGCGCTTGTGGATGAACTCCGGCATGCGTTTCAGTTGGCTGATGCCGAGTGCGCACTGGATGTCACTCAAACGGTAGTTGAATCCGAGCGACTTGTGCTCCAACCAGGCATTCTCCGGGTCACGCCCCTGGTTTCGCTCCCTGCGCGCGCTCACGGCGATGTCCTCACGATTTGTCACGATCATCCCGCCTTCGCCGGTGGTCATCTGCTTGTTTGGGTAGAACGCGAATGTGCCGCAGTCGCCGAATGTGCCTGCCATCCGTCCCCCCCGCGCTGACCCGAGCGATTCGCAGCTGTCCTCGATCAGCGCGATTCCGTGTTTTTTTGCTATGCTTCCCAGGGTCTCCCAGTCGGCGAGGTACCCGAAGACATCCACAGCGAGGATCGCTTTTGTTTTTTTGGTGATGGCTTGCTCGATTTTAGCCGGATCGATGCAGAATGTTGCAGGCTCGATATCGACAAAGCGGGGGACCGCCTTTTCAAAGAGCATGCAGTTGGCGGATGCAATAAAACTGAAAGGAGTGGTGATCACTTCATCGCCTTCGCCGATTCCAAGCGCCCGGATGCACAGGTGCAGCGCGCTCGTTCCGCTACTCACGGCCACCGCGTACTTCGCTCCGGTATAAGCCGCCATCGCCGCTTCAAATGCCTGCAATTGCGGCCCTAGAGACAGGCGACCGGACTTTAAGACGTCTGTGACTGCGCGAATGTCGTCTTCTCCGATATCGGGAGAAGAGAGGGGAATCGGGTTTCCGGACATGCGGAAATGCTACAGTATTTCCATGACAGCACATAAGAAGACGGTGCTCTTTATTACCGGCACCCGGGCAGAGTGGGGGCTCATTGAATCCACGATTCTCCGCCTCAAAAAAAGCCGCGCATTCCACACGCAGGTTCTCGTCACCGGGATGCATACGCAACGCCGTTTCGGGTACACCATTGAGCACGTGAGAAAAGCGGTTCATGTGGATCATGTTGTTTCTGTCGGGGAACATGACGATCCCCTTACTGCACTCGCGAAAGAAATCGACGGCATCGGAGAGTACCTGCGCATGCATTTGGTGGATGCCGTGCTCGTCGTCGCAGACCGCGACGAGGCGTTTGCCGGTGCTGTCGCCGCGATGCACCGCGGCATTCCCGTCATCCATGTTTCCGGGGGCGACACCACCGGCCCAACGGTCGACGAATATCTCCGCAAGTCCATTACATTGTTCTCGAGCGTTCACCTGGTGCAGACGGCGCAGAGTAAATCCAATGTTCTCAGCCTCGGTGCGGACCGGCGATGGGCGAATGTTGTGGGGTCCGCGGGTCTGGACGGACTGCATCCTCGTATTCTCCCGAAGAGGAAAGATCTCGCGGCCCGATATCGTCTCGATCCAAAAAAGCGTTGGCACCTTGTCGTCATGCATCCCTCGGCACTGGAAGATACGCCCATTACCAGGCAAATCGATGCCGTGCTCGGTGCACTCAAGAAGATCGATCCGCAGGACGAAAAAATCATCCTCTATCCCAATTCCGATGCGGGAAGCGAAGCATTCATCCATGCCATTGAACGATTCCAAAGGAAGCCGCACTACCATCTTCACCGGCATATCGAGCGCAAAGATTACCTCGGGTTGATGCTCCAGAGTGCAGCACTTGTCGGCAACACCAGTTCGGGGCTCGTGGAGGCGGGATACCTCCGCGTGCCTTTTGTGAATATCGGCGCGCGCCAGGACGGCCGCGAGCACGGCCCTAATGTGATCTTCACGAACTACGATGCCGTTGCAATCGCGAACGCTGTTCGCCGCGCGAGTTCGTCCGCGTTCCATAGAGCCCTTGGTCGGCGTTCTTCTCCTTATAAAGGAGGGGCCGTCGCCGAGCGCATCACCAAGACCATCGAGCAATTCCTCCGGACTCTTTAATATGCGCACCACTCTTTTCGAAGATCATCATCTGCATTCCACCTACAGCGATGGGAAGCATTCCATCGGGGAAATTCTGGAATATAACCACCTCCACGATCAGCTGGATCTCACGATCTCGGATCATGTAAATACGAAGACCGACTGGTTTCCTGCCTACTGCAAGGAAATCAAAGAACTGCGCGCGCAGTATCCGCACTTCGCCGTCCGCATCGGCTGCGAAGTGAAGATTGTGGAAGACGGAACGCTCAACACGACAAAGGAGATCCTCGACGCGGCGGAAGTGGTGATCGGGAGCGTCCATCATTTCACGAACATCAAATCGATGACCAAAGAAGAACTGCTCGAGAAGGAATATGAACTCACCAAAATGATCACACAGCGTCCGGAGGTCGACATTCTCGGCCATCCCTTCAGCATGTGTAACCGCTTTTTTAAGCTTAATCCGCCGATGGAATACGTTGAGGAGATCTACCGGTTGTGTGTCAAAAACGGGATCAAATTCGAGTTCAACGCCAAGCAGGCGCTTCAGTCCATTCAGGAACTCGTGACCCATGAAATGGAGCAAGGCAACAGCCGTCATTTTTCGTTCGGGACGGATATGCACGATCACGCAAGCGAGCTCGGGGAAGCGGCATTCGCGTTGGCAAAACCCGTCACCGTCCTCGTTACGGGCGCGGGCGCGGGCGTAGGCCAGAGCATCCTCAAGGCGTTGAAGCTTTCCAAGGTAAAGACACGGATCATTGCGGTAGACATGCAGCCGCTCGCCGCAGGGCTGTATCGCAGTGATGCGGCATACACCGTTCCCGGTGCACAGGATGCGAAGTATATCCCGGCGCTGCAGAAGATCTGCAAAGCAGAGAACGTCGAACTCCTGCTTGTCGGTACCGATGTTGAGCTTGAGGTGCTTGCACGGCACAGAGAGGAATTCGAACAGAAAACCGGTACACGCATCATCGTGAGTTCTCCGGAGGCAATCACTATCGCCGATGACAAATGGAAGACGACCGAATTTCTTAAGACGCACGGTTTTCCGCACGTACGTTCGGCGTTGGCCGATGATGTTGATGCCCTCGTGAAGGATACGGGTTTCCCACTCGCGGTGAAGCCCCGCGTCGGCGCGCGCTCTATCGGATTTCAAGTGGTGCATGACAAGAAGGAGCTCAACGCAGCCCTTGCGTCACGTTCTGATCTGATCGTGCAGGAATATCTTTCCGAGGAAGACGAGGAGTACACGTGCGGGGCGTTCTTCTGGGAAGGGAAGTGTTACGGCGTCATTCCCATGAGGCGATGGCTGCGCAGTGGCGATACGTACAAGGCTGCTTCTCTGCATCATCCCGAGCTTGAACACTTCATTGAGCAAGTGGGATCGGTACTCAAGATCACCGGTCCTTGTAACTTCCAACTCCGCAAAGACGGCGATATGTGGAAAATTTTTGAGATCAATTGCCGGTTTTCGGGGACGACCGGTGCGGCAAGCGCTCTCGGATTCAACGTCGTGAACGCACTTCTGCAAAACATCTTCTTTAACCGCCCGCTGCGACGCCTGTCTTTCCGCGACGCGTATATGTTGCGCTATTGGAATGAGGTGATCGTGCCTTTGGAAGACGTAAAGACGCTCTCAAAGGGACATCTGGAGGGACATCACTCCATTCTGAATATCTTCTGATGCAGATCCTCGTCATTGGCGGCTCGCGCTTCGTCGGTCCGGCACTCATCAAGCTGCTGCTCGATCGGAAGGATTCCGTCATAGTACTGAACCGCGGCACGCGGTCCATTCCGGGTACCCGGCAGCTCATTGCCGATCGCAATGATGCGGATGCCGTTGAGACTGCCGTCGCATCAGCGGGAACATTCGATGCCGTCATCGATCTCTCATGCTACAACGCGTCGCAGGCGGACATTGCATGGCGGTCCTGCGCCACAAGGACGAAGAGGTGGATCCATCTCAGCACGGTTGCGGTCTATGCGGATCTTGATTGTGTCCCTGATGAAACCGCGCCGACGGGAAGTGCGCCGGTCTGGGGAGAGTACGGCGTGCGTAAATCGGAAGCAGATGATTTTCTGCTCTCCCAAACCGGACCGCCGCTCACAATCCTCCGTCCGCCATACCTCTACGGCCCCGGAAACCACATCGACCGCGAGACCTTCATCTGGAAGCGCGCGCTGCGGGGGCGGCCGGTGCTCATCCCGGGCAACGGAGAGGCGATCGTGCAGTTTCTCCATATCGAGGATCTCGCGTCGGCATTTGTGACTGTTCTCGATCATGTAGCCGATGGTTCACGCATCTATAACGTTGCCGGAGACGAGCAAGTCTCCCTCAAGGATTACGTGCAAAGACTCGCAGCGATTTGCGGGGCCAGCGACACAGGGCTCCCCGTCGGTGCAACTGATGCAGGATACGATGCCCGCGATTATTTCCCGTTCGGGGGTCATCCCTGTCGGTTACAAACATCGCTCATCAAGGACGAACTCCATTGGAAGCCGCACTACACTTTTCAAGAAGGATTCGCGCAGACGTATGCGACATATGATCCGAAGACGCTGCGGGAATGTCCTTTGAATCTCACGGTAGAAGACAAGATTCTTGAGCGGCTCACGTGATCTTCAGAGGAGGGCGTAAGACATCTGCGGTGACCGGCGTATCGGCCGCAAGATCCTTTGTCAGTGTTTTGCCAACAACATCACCATGTCTTTTCGGTGCGATCCCGGTGCCAGGTCTTTTGATTGCAAGCATATCGTCCGTCAACACCGTCCCCGCGGCGGCATCGCGAGCCATCACCACGCTCCGTCGTGCGACCAGACGCACGTTTTCCTCGCAGGGCTGACATTTCTTCTCGCCTGTTCCGAGCGCTTCTTGCGCAAGACCTGCATTCTGCAGCGCATTCTTATCCTTCATGATTCTGATCATTTCCCTGAGCTCATCCGGCTCCAGCGAAGCTGCATGGTCCGGTCCGGGATCATGTTTATTCAGAGTGAAATGCTTTTCGATGATCCGTGCGCCGAGCTTCGCAGCAGTCACGGCGACATCAATCCCTTTTGTGTGATCCGAATATCCCACAGGAACGTGGAACGCCTCCTCCAGCGTCTTCATTGCCCGCAGGTTGATCTGCTCTATGGGTGCCGGGTAGGAACTTACGCAATGGAGAAGTGCGTAAGGCGTCTTTGCAGTTTCAAAAGGAGCAACGGCATCCGCAATTTCCTCAAGAGTCGACATTCCCGTGGAGATGATCGTGAAGATCTTCAGTGCGGCGACGTTCTCCAGAAAAGGAATATTGGTAACCTCCCCGGACGGGATCTTCAAGGCTTTGACGCCCAGGCTCGCGAGAAATGCCGCCGACGCGGCATCGAATGGTGTGACGATGAAGTCGAGACCTTTGCCTTCGGCGTAGATTTTCAGCTCACGGAACGCTTCGTAGGGAAGCTCCAGGCGCTTCACCATCGCATACTGCGACTGTTCCCCGGCGCGTTTCTGGTACTCCGCGAGAGGAGCATTTTTTGAAATGATCTCGTCGGTCGTAAAGATCTGAAACTTTACGGCATCGGCACCGGCGGCAGCAGCGATATCAATGAGTTTCCTGGCCTTGGCAATCTTGCCATCATGATTCACCCCCGCCTCGGCGATGATGTAGGCTCGATTTTCTGGCAAAAGGAAGGACATTTCACGTGAGCCGGTAGAAACCCGTATGGACGACGGGGCCTTCGAGTTTTTGCGCAAGCGTTCCCTCGCCAAGGAAGCGCACCATGTCGGCGAAGACCTCTTTCGCGGCGTCCAGGTATTGCTGAACATGGGTTTCGGTGTGTGCGTAGGTTGCATAGAAAATCTGGCCTGCCAGAAATCCGCGCTTGAGCATTTCTTGGGCGAAGAACGTGTGCGCTACAGGCGGATGTTCCGTTTGCACCGTGAAGTGGGCGAGGGGAGGAAGGCCGTCCACGTGAACGGAGAGTCCGGTCTGCGCCGCCGCATCTTGCCATCCCTTCTGCATCATCGTCCCCATGCGGATGAGGTGCTCGTGCACCTTCTCTTTCCGGAATTTTTTGATCATGGCCAGGGCGGCGCTCGGCCCGATGCGCTCGGTCCAGTTGGTGCTGCTGATAAACGTGTCTTGCGCCACCGTCATCACCTTCTCCCGCCCGATGATCGCCGCCATCGAATAGCCATTCCCGATGCTTTTTGCAAAGACCGCGATATCGGGATCTATGCCGAGCGTCTTGTGCACGCCGCCGGGACAGACGCGGAAGCCCGAGGTGACTTCATCGAACACGAGCACGGCGCCTGTCTTGTCCGCAATCGCCCGGATGCCTTCCAGGAAGCCGGGATCCGGATCTTTGCTCCGGTACGGCTCCATAATGATCGCGGCGAGATTATTGCCGTGCGCTTTCACGATGGCCTCCAATTCTCCCAAGTGATTATATTTAAAGGGAAAAGTGGTTCCTTTGAGTCCGCGCGGCACGCCGAGCGGGTGCAAACCCGGTAGTAGATGCCCGTCGAGCGTGTGATCGTCGGCAAGGTTCGCCGACAAGTACCAGTCGTGCCAGCCGTGGTAGCCGCAGAAGGCGATCACCTCCTTGCGCGTTGCGGCTCGCACGATGCGCGCGGCGATGGCCATCGCTTCCCCTCCGCAGCGCGCGTAGCGCACCATCTCTGCCCAGGGGTGCAGCTCGATCAACAGTTCCGCAAGCTCCACTTCTTCCGGGCAGTTCAAGGTCGACAGATTGCCGTTCGCGACCGCCTGGAGCACTGCCGTATCCACATCCGGATCGCCGGCCCCAAGCACGCACGCCCCGACGCCGTTTTGGCACATGTCGATGTACTTTTTCCCGTCCAGATCCCACACCTCTACCCCCTTTACTTTGCTGTAGTACGCCGGCCACTGGTCGGGAAGCAAAAACTCCGGTCGCTTGGAAAGAAGCTGTGTCCCTCCCGGGATCAATTTCTTCGCGCGCCGATAGAGAGATTGTCCGGTGCCTTCCATACAGAGAGCATAGCGTTACCGTTTTTTCAGTGCCAATAAGTTGCAACCTTCCTTTTCAGCAAGAGATGTAGGAGGGATTGCTCACACAGAACGTCCTCCTAGTTTCTTCTATCCGCTGCATAGTTTCAGATATACCTCGGTCAACTGCGTTCTGCATTTCTTGTGTTGGCAAGAGCATTACGTAGCCATCAGGCTTCATTCCGTAGGACTCCGCGACACTATGCCAGATATTGGCGTTCAGCGAATTCCTGCGATTGCGGTACAGATACATAAGATCAATTTGCGCCTCAAGAATTCCAAATTCTGCCCCTTCCAGTAGCCACTTTTCAGCTTCTTGCTCATTAACTGGCACTCCTTCGCCACGCATGTACATAGCACCTACAAGTGCCGCCGCATGAGGAATGCCCATCTCAGCTGCTTCTTTTGCTAATTCGAATGCACGTGGCATGTTTACCTGCACTCTGTATCCGTTATGAAAGGCGAGCGCGACTAGGTATTGCGACTCAGGATCGCCAGAACGTGCCCTTTCATTTACTTCGATCCACGTTGCGTCAAGAAATTGTGCTTCATTGGGAAGGTTGGCGACTGCTCCGTCTTGTCCACCAAAAAAATAGACACCGGCACACACCAATCCTGTTGCTGTAAGCAACAATAGAATTGATTTGAATATCAATTTCTTCAAGTTTTTTGAAGCATTCATAAAATTGGAGGAACTCAGATAGGAATCTTACGAAATAGCAGCACATACAAATCATCAGTAAAGTCGTGCCGCATGCATGACCACGGTTTAATTTGGAAATTCTGTCTAAGTTCTGCGGTGGCATCTAGGATGTAGGGCTCTGCATCTTTCTCTATTACAATACCATTTTTCCATACCAAAGCTATATTCGTGCGACGTGCATTTTCCAAAATACCGCGACCATGAAAGTCCTTTCTTATTAAATTAACACCAAGGAAGAATGCAGGTCCATATGGAGAATGCCGCGTAAGTCCCGTGAAAAACTGATCCATCGGACCAAAGTACATGTACCTTTCTTGACCGCACTCATCAAGAATCGCGTCGAGTTCCATAGCGATTTTTTCTTGCACGGGTAAAGTTTCATTAGTGCGATTAATTTCTTTTAATTCAGTTTGATGTAACAGAGGATAAGTTACTACCGTGAGGGCCAACGCACCAACTATTCCATAAGAAATCTGAATAACCCAAAGTCTTTTTTGCAGTATTGCGATCCTCAATTCTCGAAGCCAGAGAAACGAGATTGCGCTGTAGAATGGAATGGCAAAGCCAGTGTATGCCGGTCCAATATCAAATGGATATACTGCAATCATTGTCATTAATAATGCGATGAAAAAACGAAGCCAGTGTCCCATCAGCAGCTTCCAGGTTCGGCTGATCTTCGGCTTATGAGAATGTAAGAGCACGACCGTTGTCATTCCACCAATAGCAGGAACGAAAAATGGTGAAATATACCAAAGGCTTAGAATCATCTCTTCTAATGCAAGACCCCACACAATAAACTGCTCACTACCGCGGCGTATCATTATGGTTGGTAAATAAATATCAAGATACGGACCGAGATATCCAAGAAGCCACATCACCGCAATCCACAGAACCAATCCTATGCTTCCTGGTAAAATTAAAGTTGTAGTAAATGATTGCCAACTTGGTGCTGTAAAAAGCAGTCCAATGGAGAGAAATACTAATATTAGAGGTTCTCGCAAGAACGCGACTAAAAAAATGCAGATGCCCCCCAAGAAAATTCTAGTTTTCTGTGGCATAGGGATGACCAGCGATAAGGCATAAAACAAGCAAAAAATTGTTGCATGAAAGTCTGGCCAATACGCACGTTTTGCGTGCCAGATAGCCAAAATCATTCCCACAAGTAGTCCACCACTTAAAATGAAAATGAACTGCCAAAAAGGGAGCCGATGGGCGTGGTGCCAACTAGCTATCAATGCAATCACGACGAATACAATGCTTAAGGCATAAATCAAAATAGTCATTAAAGTACGATCTCCAAAAAGAAAGAGCGAAATTGTATTAAGCAGGAAAATACCCGGAGGCTTGGGATCGAATATTTCCTGATATGGCATGAGGCCATTTAAAATTCCGCGTCCAACCGCTTGTAAAATGTAGGCATCATTTGAAGGGTGTAGAATACTAATGCGAAGTTCGAGATAGAGACAAAGTAACGAAATCAAACAGAGAAGAATTAAAAACATAATTGTTAAGATTCTTAGAATCTCTCCACCACTCCCATCAGTGCGCATTAGCCGATGGTATGATGGCAATCTGCTCATTGGGTCCGGAGGAGAGGAGTCTTACGAAAAAGCAGAACATATAGATCATTAGTGAAGTCGTGCCGCACACACGACCACGGTTCGATTTGGAAATTCCGTTGCAGTTCTGTAGTGGAATCAAGAATATATGGCGCCGCACCATTCTCTATCACAATGCCGGTCTTCCACACTAAGGCAATATTTGTTCGATAGATGTTTTCCACAAGACCGCGTCCGATAATGTCCTTTCTCGTTAAATTTTCACCCAAAAAAAAGCCAGGACCATAAGGAGAGTGTCGTGTGAGTCCAGTAAAAAATTGATCTATCGGTCCAAGGTGCAGATATCTGTCTTGACCACAGTCATCAAGAATTGCATCAATTTGCTGAGCGATTCGCCATTGCGTTGAAATATCCTTGTTGATTCGTCCACTCTCTGCCAGCTCAGTGTAATGTAGTAGCGGGTAGGTTAAAACCGTGAGCATCAGCAATACAGTTATCCCATAGGAAATAGCAGAACCCCAAAGCTGACTTTGTATTAACGCGATTCTAAATTTACGCAGCCAAAGAATTGAGATAGCGCTGTAGAAGGGTATGGCAAATGCGTGATATCCACCTGAGTCATCCAGCGGATGCACAGCCATCATTGTGAAAAATAAAGCGACAATAAAATACAACAAGAAACCAACCGACTGTTTCCAATTCTGCTTAGTCTGGGGTAAAAGGACGAATGCTATCATTCCGCCGATAGCTGGAACGAAAAATGGTGAAATGTGCCAAAGACTGGCAACCATGCCTACGAACGCCGAGCCCCACCTAGTAAGTGGATCACTGTCACTCCGTATGAGCACAGTTGGTAAATAAATATAAATATAGGGACCGAGGTATCCCAAAAACCACATGACTGCAGCCCAGATGGTCGACCCTACGACCCCAGGAAGAGCCACATTTCTAATCAGTGCTTTCCAGTTGAGTGGGGTAAGTAATAGCGCCGTTGCTAGGAAAACTGGGACCAGTGGTTCGCGTAGGAACACGACGCCAAACATACAAATACTTCCTAATGGAAATCTGACTTTCCACGAGACGGGTACGGTCAGCGACAATGCGTAAAGGCTGCACAAAACTGTTGCGTAAAAATCTGGCATTCCACCACGAGTTGCATGCCAAATAGCCGTAATCATTCCAACGAGCAGCCCGCCACTTAACACATTCATGGATTGCCAGAACGGGAGTTCACGAGAATAGTAAAGACTAGTGATAAGCGAAATCATGACGAAAACAATGCTGAAAATGATATTCAAAACCGACAATAAAGTTCGATCTTCAAAGAGAAAGAGCGACATTGCATTCAGTAAAAAAATACCAGGAGGTTTTGTTTCAAGTAGATCTTGATAGGGAATAAGCCCATTCAAAATGCCTCTCGCCACTGTTTGAAAAATATAGACATCATTTGAAGGGTGTAGAATACTAATGCGAAGTTCGAGATAGAGACAAAGTAACGAAATCAGACAGAGAAGAATTAAAAACATAATTGTTAAGATTCTTAGAATCCCTCCACCACTCCAATCGACGTGCACTAGCCGATGGTATGATGGCGGGCTGCTCATTGGGTCGGGGGAGAGCAGAACACCCAAGAAAGGGCACCCTGCTCGGCGTACCCAACGTTGTCGCATAGGTTTCCCTATCGCAGCAGAGCGCTGACCGAGGCAAGATGCCCCTTTTTGCTCTGCTCGTAGGAAAACTACGACAAGAAACCTGCGACGTTGGGTACAGCCGAATAGTAAACAAACTTCAACAAGAAGTCACCTTACTTTCGCACCGAAAGCCCCTTCTGCTTCATGTGCGAATGCGCCTTGAAAATGCTCTGATCGGTGAAATGGAAGATACTTGCGGCTCCCACGGCGGAAGCGCCCCCAATGAGGATCCCGTCCACAAGATCCTGGATCGTCCCTACGCCACCGGAGGCGATCACGGGAATGGAGACCGCGGAGGTTACTTGCTTCAACATCTCGAGATCATACCCCGTCATCATTCCTTCGCGGTCCACACAGGTGAGGAGAATTTCCCCGGCGCCGAGCCGCTCAGCCTCTTTCGCCCATGCCACCGGATCGAGTCCCGTAGCTTTCGTACCGCGGTGCGTGAAGACTTCGTTCTTGCCCTCTCTGTTTTTCTTGTAATCAATCGACACGACAACGGTTGACGCACCAAATTTCTTAGAAAACTCCGTGATGAACGCGGGACGCTCCACGGCGGCTGTATTGATCGCCACTTTGTCCGCGCCATGCGTTAACATCTCCCGTGCCTGCTCCACTGTGCGGATACCGCCGCCCACCGTGAGCGGCATGAAACATTCCTCGGCGACGGCACTGATGATGTCGAAGAGGAGGTGCCGGTTCTCCGTGGTTGCCGTGATATCCAGAAAAATCAGCTCATCGGCGCGTTGGGCGTCGTAGACTTTGGCGACGGTGCGGGGGTTGCCCACGTCTCTGTACTCTCCAAACTGCCGTGTTTTTATCATGCGGCCGTCTTTCAGGAGGATCGTGGGGATGAGGCGGACTTTCAGCATGATCAGGGTTTCCAGCGGATAAAATTCTCGAGGAGTTTGAGCCCGTTATCCTGACTCTTTTCCGGATGGAACTGCGTGGCGAAGATATTCCCGTGCTGGATGGCGGCCGTGATGGTTTCCCCGTAGGTGGCGGTGGCGACGAGATCGGCCGGGTCGCCGCAATCCAGCTGGTAACTGTGGACGAAATAGAAATCCGCGTCGGGGTTGATGCCGGCGAAGAGGGGGCTTTTGCGTACCATTGTCAGGTCATTCCATCCAATATGGGGGATCTTGAGGCCCTGCTTTTCCACGTCGAGTTTCCGGATGCGGCCTTTGATCCATCCGAGGCCCGTATGTTCTCCATGTTCCTCACCGGTCTCTGCGAGAAACTGGAGCCCCAGGCATATCCCCAGGAAGGGTTTCTTCTTTCCCATCACTTCCTCTGTCAGCGCACTATCCAATCCTTTTTCACGGAGGAAATCCATTCCATCTCCGAAGGCACCGACGCCGGGAAGCACGATCCGGTCTGCGGCACAGATGTCCTCCGCCGCACCGGAAACCTTTACTTCCGCGCCGAGCATTTCAAATGCTTTTTGCACGGAGAACAGGTTCCCCAAGCCGTAATCGACGATGACGATCATGCGGCGACTATACCACGGCGTTCGCGAATGCCGTGGTAGAGCATTACCTCGCCAAGCATGACGCTGCTAGAGATCAATATTGATCGTCCAGTCCTTCTGATCGGGTAGCTCCGGCCCCCGCTGGAGCTTTTTCCAGTCGGGCATCACGTGGGGCGCCACGACGTGCAATGCCGCGATCCTATGGAATTCCTCGTCGCTCATATCGATCGCCTTCAAAAAAACATCCAGACTCGCCGGGCGGTAGCCTTCATACGTCTCGACCATCTTCAGCCCCTCCTCGCGCGTCATGCGACCGTTTCGTATATCAATCGATGCGAGGTGCGTCATCCGCGACATCCCGCGCTTGAGCCATTTGAGATAATCCTGGATTCCCTGGAACGCGTCCTCAATCTTTTCGTACCAGTAGCGTTCAAAAGGGATGCCTTCCACCTGGTCGCCCTGCCACCCGAGTTCCGTCTTATTAATCTCGGCCTGCTTGCGCGTATCCCACGGGATGTAGGTCCCCAGGCAAATGGAGCGGTACCCGATGGCTCGCAAGTCTGCGATCTTCGGATATGTATAGGGCTCCAGATCGCGAAGCGTCACCGTTCCATCCAGCATGCCGACCATATCCTCGGCGTTGATTCCCAGGTTCACTACCCGGTTGAAGCGCTTTTCGTCCACCTGTTCGTTCTCCTCATAGCTGTAGTAGCTGGTGTACTCGGAGGTCGGCTCTCCCCAGATGACCAGCGGGACCTTCAGTTTCACGGCCATGTGCATGGGGAAGGCAAAGATGCCGCAGTGGGAGTGCCACATGATGTCACCCTTGCGGATCAGCGACTCGCGCATGAGCTTCTTCACGGTCTGCCAGTCGGATTTGAACTTCATGTAATCCACACCCAGCTTTTTCACCGTCCGTTCGTTGTTCTCAAGGACCCCCGGACGGTAGAAGCCGTGGTCAAAGGAAACGATGAGCGGCTTGAGGTTGAATTGCTTTACCAAGGACCACGCCGTGAACGTGGAATCCTTGCCGCCGGAGAAGGGGACGATGCAGTCGTAGGAACCCTTGCCCCGGTACTGGTCCAGGATTTCGTGGAATTCCCGGTCACGGGCAGCCCAGTCGATCTTCGTCTGCTTGTACTCCACCTGCCTGCAAATAGAACACACGCCCTGCTCGTCAAAACTGATCATGTCCTGTGTCTCAAGAATCACGCATTTGGAGCAGCGGCGCATAGGGCTGTATGTTGCCCGACCCGCGGCGCAAAGCAAGATTACGAGCCTTTTTTCAGCGCCATCAACACGTGGTCGTGCACCTCGTCTCCGTACTGCACGTATGCCATTTCCCGCTTCGTCTCCACAAATCCCATCTTCTCGTATGCTCGGATCGCCGCGGCGTTCTTCGCAATCACGCCCAAATTCACTTCATCGAATTTCAGTTCCTGAAAGCACCAGTCGATCAGCAGTTGCATGGCTTCCGCCGCGTATCCCTTTCCCCAGCAGGTTTTATCTCCGATCATCACCGCGATGGTCGCGCAATTTTTTTCATGCTCGATCGGCTCCAGCTTCACCGTGCCGATGTGCGTGCCGTCCTTCAGGAAAATGCCGAAAAATAGCGCGTCCTTCTGAAGATTTTTCTGCGCGATATAGTCCCGGAGTCCCTGTACGGTCGTGTGCTTGGTACCGAGGAAGCGGTTCACTTCCGGATCATTGATCCATCCGGCGTAGCGTTCCGTCGCATCACCGTCCTCCATGATACGAAGCGTCACTCGGGGCCCCTCGAAGGAAAATTTGGCGTCGGAATAATCCATGATATTACCGGAAATCAAAATCCAGCCTGCCCTGCGAGAGGAGGAATTCCAAGAACGAATAGTCGATCATCTCGTCGAGCTCGAAGCACATGTGCGGCGTGAAGTACGCGAGAGTGTTTTTGATGATAATGAGCGGATGCTCGTCAAAAAAGGAGCGGCGGTAAAAATAAAAGGATGCGTTCACCTCATACACGCGCGGCCCCTGCTGGCGCGCTACCATCTGCGTGGCAGGTTTTTTTACCAGATCCACAAATCCGTCTTCCTTCTCTTCCACCATGTCGAAATAGGGATTGTGCTTGGGGAAGCTCACGGAGAAGAGGTTACGTGCGGCGGGATTTCCATCGAGCATCCGGAATGCCTTGTCCAGATCTTCCATCGTGCGGAGCGGGGAAGTCACATCGAGGTCGAGCACGTAGTCATAGCGTTTTCCGTGCTTCCGTTCGGCATGCAGCACGGCACCCTGTATAGTTTCGAGCTTTCCTGCCGTATCCGTCGAAAGCTCCGCGGGTCGCGCGTAGTCCGTCGTGAGCCCTGCTTTTGCGGCAACATTCCTGATCGTGTCGTCATCGGTAGAGAGCTCCACATCTGCTCCCGTTTTCTTCGCATATTCCAGAGCGTGGCGAACCGTGTACACGATGAGCGGCGTTCCGTTCACCAGACGGACATTTTTACCCGGAATGCCCTTGGACCCGCCGCGGGCACAGATGGTAATGAGAAGATTCATAGAGGAGGGGATTACCAGGCGGTCCACCCGCCATCGACGACGAGATTGTGGCCGGTGACATAGCCGGACGCGTCCGAGGCGAGGTAGAGGAGGGCGCCATCAAGCTCTTCCACTTTTCCCTTACGGCCCATCGGGACTTTCTGCGAGTACTTGCGGACAAACTCTTCGTTCTCGCCGGGATGCCACATCCCTCCGGGGCTGATGCAGTTCACGCGGATGCCAAGATGTCCCCAGTACGCGGCAAGGTAGCGGGTGAATGCGATGATTCCTCCTTTCGCGGTGTTGTACGCACCATGGGAAAAAATTTTCCCCTTCATCTCCGTATTATTCGCATAAAGGTCCGCCAGGTTGGATCCTTCGTAGATCCTTTGGTCATTGCCCACGATGCCGTAGATGGAAGAGAGAAAAATAACGGATCCGGATTTTTGCTTCTCCATAAGCTTTCCCACCTGTTGCGTCACGAGAAACGCGCCGTCGAGCTCCGCGCTAAGGACTGTCTTCCATCCTTCGAGCGAGCATTCGGTAAACGGTGAGAAGAAATCCTTGAGCTTCGCGGTGGCCCCGTACACGAGCACATCGATCTTCCCAGTTTCCTTCTTTATCTCTTGTATCAACGACTTTACGGACTCTTCATCCCGTACATCGATATCTTTCTGATGTACCCCCTTCGTGTCTGCGCTTTTGCCCGCCTTCTTCGCGGCTGTCGATTGCTTCGGGAGATCCGCGGAAAAGACGGTGGCGCCGGCATCGCGTAGCACTGCGCAAAACCGCTGCCCCAAATAGCCGCGTCCACCGATGACGAGTGCGGTTTTGCCGGAGAGGGAGAAGAGGTCGGACATGGCTGCTTAGCGAGGCGGAGTATACCGAAGGAACGCTCAGTCTCCACCGACATCATCGAGTATCAGTTGCTCGTAGCGGCACTTTTTCTGTCGGAGGGTTTTCCCCAGGAATCGTGGCAGATCGGTAGGGGGCAGCCCTGGCGGGGATGCGCGCATCGCCAGCAGATCAGCCTCTGCTAGCACGGTTCCGGCGGGAAGATCACGCCCGGCCACAATGCTCTTGCGCGCATATGCGCGGTACTTTTCCTGGTCTTGGGAAAACAGCTTCCATTCCTTCGATCCTCTCGCCGCTTCCACCTGCCGACACATTGTCACGAATGCCGCGAACTCATCAGGATTGAGCGCCGCCTCATGATCGATGCCTTTTTTGGACCGGTCATGCGTGATGTGTTTTTCCTGGATGTCGATTCCCATGCCGAGTGCCGCAGCTGGAAGCCAGAATGCTGCCGGCGTCTGTGCGTCGCTATGATCCTGATAGCCCACCGGCACATCAAAATCTTCCTGCAACTGCAGCATGTGACGCAGATGCACGTCATCAGTCCGTGTGGGAAAATTCTGATACCCATACAACAGCCAGATGGGACTTTTCGAACTCTCACGAATCCATCCGATCGCGCGTGTAATTTCTTCCTTCGTCGATGCGCCGACAGCAAGATCGATGCGCTTGCCCGTGGCTGCGACGGTACGAATGAATGATGGATTCTCGAGATCACTCGAATGGATCTTGTAGGCATCCACGGGAAGTGTTTCGCAGAAAGCCAGACTCTCGCTCTCGCTGACGCATGCGATGATCTCCATCCCGGGATACTGCTTTTTGCTGTGGTCGTACAGGTCGCGCCACACATCCAATGGCATCTCGAGCTTCTGAAGCACGGTGTAGTTCGGCAGGCTCGGGGCCGACGCGCGCTCCAGGCGCCATATCTGAAATTGGATCGCGTTTGCCCCGGCGCGTCCCGCTCCATCGATGATCACCCGCGCAAGCGCAGGATCCCCCTCATGTGAACAGGCCATTTCAGCGATAACGTACATACACTGACGATAGCACTCACGGGCAGCGCAGCACCATCTTCTCTATTATTCAGCATTTGTTTCTTGTGTCTTATTTGTCTCTTATATCTTGTTTCTTCGTTCTTTCTTCTGGTCTAGGCTTTGTCCGTGAACAAAAGGATCCTCATCACAGGCGGCGTCGGCTTCATCGGCGTGAATGCCGCGGAGCGGTTTTTGAAAGATGGCTGGAGCGTCGACATCTTCGATAACTTCTCGAGAAAGGGAGTGGAACTCAACGAGCAGTATCTGAAGGCGCTTCCGGCATCCAAGAATCTTGCCATCCACCGCGGTGACGTTCGCACCGATCACGATCTCCTCGAAAAGCTCTGCGATACGGCCGACGTTGTATTGCATCTTGCGGCCCAGGTTGCGGTCACCACGTCCGTCACCGATCCTCGCACAGACTTCGACATCAATGCGCTCGGCACGTTCAACGTTCTGGAAGCAGTGCGCGCCAGCACGAAGAAGCCGATCATGATCTACGCCTCCACAAACAAAGTCTACGGATCGCTGGAGCATCTTTCCGTCATCGAACAGGAAAACAAATATGCGCTTGGTGGAGGACTTCGGGCCGTCGATGAGAACCAGCCGCTCGATTTCCATTCGCCGTATGGCTGCAGCAAAGGCGCGGCAGATCAATACGTGCGTGACTACAGCCGCCTCTACGGACTCAAAACTGTCGTCTTCCGACAGTCGTGCATTTACGGTCACCGGCAACTTGGCATCGAAGACCAGGGTTGGGTAGCGTGGTTCATGATCGCGGCGATGTTCAAGCGCCCGGTGACGCTCTACGGCAATGGCAAGCAAGTGCGTGATCTTCTCTTCGTCGATGATCTCGTCGAAGCCTACGTGCAGGCCGTCGCGCATATCGATAAATGTTCGGGTCAGGTCTATAACTTGGGAGGCGGACCCGAAAATGCATTATCACTCATGGAATTCTTCTCCATCCTCGAAGAAGATTTCGGGCAGAAGCTTTCGCCGGCGCATTCTCCCGAGCGCCCGGGCGATCAGCCGCTCTTCATTGCCGATAACGGGAAGTTTGAAGCGGATAGCGGATGGCAGGCGAAGACCAATGTTCGCGACGGACTCAAGAAACTCCATCAGTGGCTCACAGACAATAAGGCGATGCTGCAGGGGTTCTATAAGTAACAATATGAGCATGTCTCCATCTCTTGGTTGGCAACAATCAGTCGACTTTCTTTCCAATATCAGATCAAAAGAAGAGTGTCTGCGGAAGGCCTATGACATCCTCACGCAAAAATATTACGGCAACCGCTTGAAAACTCTGACGCGCATTTATGAGTTGGCGCCGCGCAGTCCGCAAGCAATGTGGCAGCGTGACGGATTTTTGCACTGCACCAATTTCAATCGTCTTCTGAGAGCACTTCTTCTGGAGAGTGGTCAATTCAAAGAGAACGACATCAAAATTTGTTGGACACTCCTCTGGGGTATTTCTCCGCATCAATATATGAAGATTCGATTGGATGATCGAATGATCAATGTAGATCTTTGGGCGAAGTCCTATGGGATTCCCTTTGGGGAATACGCACGGGG
>MFXS01000001.1:0-2822 GCA_001788925.1 Candidatus Peribacteria bacterium RIFCSPHIGHO2_01_FULL_55_13 | reverse complement strand
TTCACAAACCTCAAAAACTCTTCCAACTCCTCCCACATCCCATATTTTTCTATCTCCCTGCTATGTCCATAGAGATGGAAGAAATCCTGCTTCGTTTCTTTGGCGTATCCATATAAATATTTCGCAACCGTTAACCACGACCCCATCGCAGAGTGCGGCGTCTTCAACTTTCGCAAACGCGGATACCTCGCACGCAACGGCCCAAAGAAATCGAGCGACTTCCAGCTCAGTTTCATGCGCCGTCTCCAGGGGAAGGGAAAGATCTGGAGCGTCAACGGCTGCAAGAAAGGATCCGTTGATGAAAATTCCAAATCCTTTGTTGTGCGCGCTCCGCTGAAGCCCGCTTGTTCTACGATAGTGCGGACGCGGGGGTTTACGGCTCCGTACGGATAACAAAACATCGTGCAGGGTTTTCCTGTCACGCCTTCCACCCATGTTTTGCTTCCGCGGATTTCCTGCGTGGCATGCGCTTCCGAAATCCGCGTGAGATGCGGATGGGTGAGCGTGTGAGCGCCAATCGTGTGACGGCCACTCAGTGTTTTGATCTGCTCTTCACTCATCATCTGCTGCCCGTGCTGCGATTTGGGGCAAACGTAAAATGTCCCCTTGGCACCGTAGCGGTCCAGAAGATCCGCGACCCGGAGGTCGAGGAGATAGCCGTCGTCCCAGGAAGTTAAAAAGTCCACAAGATACAAGATACAAGATACAAAGAAGATACAAGATACAAATACACCCGAAACCCAAAGCATCCAAAAGCCGATTTTGGTTCTTTTATCATTGGTTCTTGTCTGTATCTTGTATCTTGGATCTTGTATCTTTTCTCATATGCCCACAAAGAAGGCGCTCATCACCGGTATCACGGGACAAGACGGCTCATATCTGGCGGAACTTCTGATCAAAAAAGGATACGAGGTCCATGGCATCGTGCGCCGCGCCTCCACCTTCAACCGCGGTCGCATCGATCATCTCTGTTCTGATGTGGGGCACTCCTCCGCGACGGTATTTCTGCACTACGGTGATCTGGGAGACAGCAACTCGCTTCTCCGTGTCCTCAGCGATGTCCGGCCCGATGAAGTCTACAACCTTGCCGCCCAAAGCCACGTGGGTGTGAGCTTCGACATGCCGGAATATACGGGTGATATCACCGCGCTTGGGACGACGCGTCTCCTGGAAGCGCTTCGCACGAGCAAACTGAAGGCGAAGTTCTACCAGGCGAGCAGTTCCGAGCTCTACGGCAAAACCACGACTCCTACACAGGACGAAGAGACGCCGTTTTATCCTCGCAGCCCCTATGGATGCGCGAAGGCCTACGCGTACTACCTTACGAAAAACTACCGCGAGAGCTACGGAATGTTTGCGGTGAATGGCATCCTCTTCAATCACGAGTCGCCGCGCAGGGGAGAGAACTTTGTCACGCGCAAAATCACGCTGAGCCTTGCAAACATTCTTGCGGGCAAACAGGAATGCCTCTACCTCGGCAATCTCGAAGCCAAGCGCGATTGGGGCTATGCGCCGGAATTCGTCGAAGGCATGTGGAAGATGCTCCAGCACCCTGAGCCTGAGGACTTTGTCCTGGCCACAGGCCGCACGGCATCGGTGCGGGAGTTCCTTGAAATGTGCCTCAAGCATCTGCAGATCGATTACACCAAGAAAGGATCCGGAAAAGATGAGGTCTACATCGACAAGAAGAGTGGTAAAACCATCGTCGCGCTCGATCCGCTCTACAATCGCCCTGCAGAGGTGGATTTCCTGCTCGGCGACGCATCGAAAGCCAAGGAGAAACTCGGGTGGGAAGCCAAGACCAGTGTTGAGGAACTGGCCAAGATCATGCTGCAGGCGGATTGCAAAAAGAAAGGCGTTGCGTTGAATTAGCAAGTAGCAGGTAGCAATTAGCAATTGATGACAGTCGTAATTTCTAATTTCTAATTCCTCATTGCTAATTCATAATCCACCTGATGCGTCGTAAAACAGCGATTATCGGGGGTGTGACTGCATTGATCGTAATCCAGCTTCTGATCCTGGCGGGTTATGCCGTCATCTTGCTCCGGACGGAGCTTGCGACGGGTGCATCAAGTTCCGAGCGCCTGACACCATTCCTGGAATTCGGCCGCACGGTCGATAAGTATGCGAGTGCGTTTTATAAAGGTCCCGTCCCCGAGCAGACGCTTCCGGCATATCGACTGGAGATCGATCCCGATCAATGGGGACGGATGATGCAGAGCCTGCCCGCCGCCGATGCAGCATTCGACGAAGAGCTGGCGCCGTGGGCGCCCGCAACATTTG
Organism: Candidatus Peribacteria bacterium RIFCSPHIGHO2_01_FULL_55_13; assembly: GCA_001788925.1. Classification (GTDB taxonomy): domain Bacteria; phylum Patescibacteriota; class Gracilibacteria; order Peribacterales; family Peribacteraceae; genus 2-12-FULL-55-11. Next base: position 539 of record MFXS01000001.1, on the reverse strand, counting down.
CAGCCGAAGATGCCGTGTGGGAGGCACACGTCCGTGTCCACGGCGAAAGCCCTGCACACTTCATCTGGCCGAAGAAGTCGTTCGATGTGCAGTTTGCGAAGGACAAACCATTCCATAGTTCTCAAGCGATCTCTTTCCTCATTCCCGAAGAGCGCGGATGGGTGAATGATCCTCTCCTGCAGGAGCGCAGCCGAGCGCTTGGGCTTTTGCACCCGGAAGTTTCCTTCGTAGATCTCCATATCAATGGTCGCGGACCGATGGTGTACCTCGCATCCGAAGAATGGTCCGTGGATCTTGCACGGGAGCAGGGGAGAGGAGGAAGTCTGTCTCTCTACGCTCCTTCGGTTTCTGCAGAAGACGCGGGAGGAGCAATCGATGCGGCGTACTGGGAACGCATTGGTGATGGCGACGAGCGAGCACCGGATGATGCGCTTGGGCTTCTGAGCGAACTTTCGCGTCCGGGTGCGGAAACGGATCCCGACTACCTCGCGAACTTGAGCCAGGTAATGGATATAGACCGACTCGCGGCTTACATGGCC